>JBAZOY010000028.1:0-28881 GCA_041648505.1 Syntrophales bacterium
AATATTTGTAAGGCGTTATCAAGTTTTGGGACAAAATATCCTTTTTCAGTAAGAAGTTTTTATATCGCAGCATAATTGGAACAGGGCTTTTTCAACAGCCCCACAGCGCCCATTTATTTAAATCACAAACAAAATCAAAGAACTAATTGAGAATCTCAACAGGGCTCTTATACGATACGGAAACCACACCTCTCAGCCAGCCCGTTGCCGGACGCTTTCCCTGTTTTGTTAAATCACAAATTATTATGGCAAGTGTCCCTGATTAATCCTGACTAATCAGGGAAAATGGCACAGATGTATGGCACATCAAAAAATGACGAGTAAAAAAATGAGTCTCAATGATTATTTAAAATGTCCGGGACCTGATCGTATCTTGAACGCTGTTCCGGAAAAGTACATGTGCCCTGATTGTGGATGTGAGGTTGAAATTTGTGCAGGTGAAAAGAAAGGGAGATGATGCAATTGAATGATGAGACAACAAATAAATCTGGGCTTAACAAAGATAAAACCGATCTGGGTCTGGGAAAATTGGTTCGACTGGCCTGTTCATCAGGTGCAAGTGATGCTAAAATGATCTCATCGAGCGATATTTCAGTCGAAGACTTTCTGGCAAGCTTATGCAATAAAGATCAATGCGAAAATTACGGACTGTCGATGAGTTGTCCTCCGCATGTTTCCGGTCCGTCAGAATTCCGTAAATTGCAGCAAGTTCTTAAACAAGCCATAGCCGTAAGGATAGTTGTTCCTTCAGCCGCCCTTTTTTCTGATGAACGTAAAAAAATAATGAGATCGCTTCATGAAGTCGTATCCGGTGTTGAGCGGGCAGCAGTCGAAACCGGTTATTTCGATTCAAAGGCTTTTGCCGGGGGTTCCTGCAAAGAACTTTTCTGCTATGATCATTCAAGTTGTCGCATATTGTCAAAAGGAGATGAATGCCGCTACCCGAAATACGCCCGACCTTCCATGTCCGGTTTCGGTATTAATGTTTCCGAACTAATGAAGGCTTGCGGATGGTCTGCGGATATTAACACCATTGAAGCAGTATCTAATACTGACTCAATGTCATGGGTTGCAGGTCTGATCCTGATCGGTTAATTCCGTTTCTAAATCAAAGCGCTATCTTCGTTGATTTAAAAAGGGACGACAACGGATGATAGAATCAAGCGTTGTCGTCTCCAGAACGCTCTTTACGAAAACGGTCAAGCGTTTCTTTCTTCTTAAATGCTCTGAATATATCTGGAATCACCGGAAAGAAGGCATAGAGAAAAACTACCAATAGTGCAATCAGTTCCGATACCTTGATATCATTACTTAACATAAATTTTTTGCCTGCCCGTTATTATCACATCTGTGAATTTCAATTTGCCTTTGCCATGATTACTATCTTTATTGTGAAAATGTCTGCCATTATCTCCCTTCAAAGAAGAACTTATCTGCACGAAGATATTTCCATACCTGAATGGTGTCCCAGATGGCATGAGCGTTTCCCAAATAAACAACGACGTGAACTATTCTTTCCTATTAATTCTTTGCACTCTGAGCCCTTTGTAAACATCTAATGGGCGTTCCGGATGAAGGTTTTCTCATATATTAAACACGTAATAACGAAGCCACACGTAAATTGTACAGATAATGACGGACTCGATCATTAAGGGCATACCGTAGAGCATGAATTTTCTGAAGGAAATTGGGTGTCCCATTTTTTCCGCCATGCCGACAACTATAACATTGGCAGAGGCGCCGATAGCTGTGCCGTTTCCGCCGAGACAGGCGCCCAGCGAGAGAGACCACCACATCGGCATCAAATCCGGATGGTGAAGGAGACCGATGCCGGAAAGATTCGGCCAGAGCTGCTTGGCCATATCAATGATAAGCGGGTTCATCGTTGCGACATAGGGGATATTATCGACAAAGGCGGAGGCAAAAGCGGAAAACCAGAGGACGATCATGCTCGTGCCCATCAGGTTCCCGTGGGTGAGCTCCAGCACTTTTATGGCCATCCATTTGATGAGACCTACCTTTACTACGGCTCCAATGATAATAAACAGACCAATAAAGAAAAAGAGGGATGCCCACTCGACCTCCGCGAAGATATGATGAGGCTCTTTAATGCCGGAAACCAGAAGGAGGAGTCCCGCACCGAAGAGTGCAATGCTGGCCGGTTCCAGGTGAAGCGCACCGTGGCCAATAAATCCGATCATTGTCATGGCCAGAACAACAAGAGATTTTTTAAGAAGCACCGGGTCTTTGATCGCCTCTTTCTCATTCATGGCCATGACGCGCTGACGCAGTTCCTCTTTGACAGTCATGTGCTTACCGAAGATGAGCTTGATGGTGAGGATAAAGACAATGAGAACAACAATAATGACAGGTGTAAGGTTGTACACAAAATCCATGAAGTTAAGTTGGGCCTTGGAGGCGATCATGATGTTCGGTGGGTCGCCGATTAGAGTGGCCGTTCCCCCGATGTTGGAAGCCAGGGTCTCGGTGATAAGGAAGGGTACGGGGTCCAGCTCCATGGCCTGGCAGATGAGAAGCGTGACCGGTGCGATGAGAAGCACCGTCGTTACGTTGTCCAAAAACGCTGAGACAACGGCCGTTACCGTTGATAAGATCGCCATGATCATGAAGGGCCTTCCCTTGGATATCTTGGCGCTTTTAATAGCAAGGTACTCGAAGCAACCTGTTGGTTTCATGATATTAATGATCACCATCATGCTGATCAAAAGAAAGATAACGTTCCAGTCAACACCGATATCCATGGATGTGAAGGCCTCTTCCTGGGTTATAATTCCCATAACGATCAGCAGGGCAGCCCCGAAGACGACCAGGATGGTTTTGTGGATTTTTTCCCATATGATGAGGGCATAGGCCAGAAGGAAGATCGACGTGGCGATCCAGAAGCTGGCGCCCATAACAATTTGATTTGTGGTTACAATTCCCTGGCTCATTTCTCACCTCCATTATCTTCCTTAAGCATCGCCTTAGTGATGGCGAAGAAAACATCCCGCATGTAGAGCATTCCAACCACCTTGCCCGCTTTATCGAGTACGGGCATGCGTCGGATGTGCTTTCTCAGGATAAGATCAACACACTCCATGAGAGGGTCATCCTCCCGTATGGTAATCACGGGACTGGTCATGATATCCTTTACTTTTCTATCCCCCGCTTTTTGGGCAAGGGACTCCAGCATTCCGTCCCATGTAAAGCTCCCCATGTCCATCATGGACATGTAGGACGGATATACCGCTCTCAGTGCGTCCGTCATGGAGAGCATCCCCACGAGATTTCCCGTCTCGTCAAGGACAGGCGCTCCCATGACGCCTATGCCTACCAGGTTTTCTCCACGGAAGCCGGTCCGGAGAAGTTTAACGGCCTCCTTCAATGTGTTATCCGGTTTCAGGTAATCATGAATGGGAATCATGATATCTTTCGCTCTCATAAGCTCCCTCCTTTAGTTTTAATTTTTATTATTTACTTTTTATATTAAATAGTTATCCGCTTATGACTACATGAATCATGTAACTTTCCATTGAACCTTGCGTCAGGGAGTAATCCTCTTCAACAATTATCAGGACCGATATGCTAAAAAGCTCAACAGGTAAACTGGTTGTTACGTGATAAAAAAATGTGGAATTTTACGAAGAAATTTGGGGCGGCGCCCGGCTGAGGTTGTACCAACAAACCGTAGAGGCGGGGGTAAATGAATCTTCACTGAAAAGTTGAAAACATGCTTTTTGATGGATATCCATGTCTACATTATTTGTTATGGCATGGGAAAAATGCTTCACTTTGAAGCAGGTGTTCTCTGAAGACGTGACATTCTCGTCAGGATGGTAGGCCTCAATTTTCAGGGCTGAGGTGAAAAATGCCTCATGACTATTGACTATCGAAGGTGTAAGAAGGAACAGTAAGACACTAAAAATGCATGAGATTCTCTTATAGACGGACCAACGTAATAACATGTCTTCTCACTACTTGCCTGTAATAATTACCTCAACTAGATTTTGTCATATATAATTATGGGATGTCAATAATTTTTTTAGGGTCTGTTAGAAGCAAGTGAAGTAACCGGTTTAAGATGTCACCGGGAGGTGACAGATGAGACGGACAGATTATGTGCTACAACTCCGGACAGTTTACTTGCTTCTGACACCTTGCCCTTTTCCCCCTTGACACATAAGTGCCGTGCAGCTATACTTAATTATCAAAAGCGCAATGTTTTTTCTCTGAAACTGAAACCAGTGATGAATTCAAGCTTCATAATTTCCCCCATCCTGTTGGCGTGGAACTTTCGCATACTCAACTCCATACTACCCGCTTACATTAGCTGACTTACTTACGTTATAGCCAGAGAAGTCAATACTAGTGCGCGGTGTTGGAGGCTTGGTCCAAGGATTTCTTAGATATCCGGAACTGTTACCGTAAGCTGAAAGACAACTGAGCAGTAATTTTACATAACACAATTAACGAAAGAATGGAGGAATATCAGGCCTTGAAGTTGCCAGTGTTTACCAGTTCTCTTGAGGTATATATCTCAGAAATCAACCGCTTTCAAATTCTGAAGGCGGAGGAAGAATTCCAAATGGCTGTTAGGTTCAAAAAATATAACGATTTGAAGGCTGCTGAGAAACTGGTTGTTTCAAATCTAAGATTCGTGGTCAAGATTGCCCATGAATATAAAAATTATGGGATAAAGCTCGCCGATCTGGTCCAGGAAGGAAATATCGGTTTATTGCATGCGGTAAAGAAGTTCGATCCTTATAAGGGATATAGACTTCTCTCCTATGCGGTCTGGTGGATAAGGGCATATATTCAGAATTTCATTATCAAATCATGGAGCCTGGTTAAGATGGGAACAACTCAGACCCAGAGAAAATTATTCTTTAAATTGAATGAGGCAAAGAAGAACCTGGAAATAATTTCCAAAAAAAAACCGGAATTTAAAGAAATTGCTGAATCTCTGGGGGTTAAAGAAGAAGAAGTCGTAGAAATGGACAATCGTCTCTCTCACCGTGATCTTTCGCTGGATTCGTGCGTCACCACCAATGAAGATGATTCAAGGCCAATTATAGATTTTTTACCTTATGAAGGTGAAAGCCAGGAAACAATGTTGATCAAAAAAGAACGGTATGATCTGGTAAAGAGAAACATCGCCGGAGCATTGGTAACCCTTGATGAGCGAGAGAATTACATTATTAAAAATCGGGTTATGGCAGATAATCCTGAGACCCTTCAGGCAATTGGTACCCGGTACAATATTTCAAGGGAAAGGGCAAGACAACTCGAAAAACAGGCTCTTAAAAAACTGCGGCTTGCCCTGCCTCATCTGGAAGAAAAACCAAAATTACTGGAAGCTTAAGCCATCCCATCTAAGACGGCGAGATTTTCAAAGCGGGTGTATTTTTCGAGAAAGGCCAGTTTTACCATCCCTGTAGGACCATTTCTCTGTTTTCCGATAATGATCTCTGCAAGACCTTTTTCCGGGTTATCCTCTGATCTGTTGTAGACTTCGTCCCTATAGATGAAGGCAATCACGTCTGCATCCTGTTCAATAGCCCCCGATTCCCTCAAGTCAGCCATCTGCGGTCGTCTATTAGGTCTATCCTCCACTCTTCTGTTAAGCTGTGAAAGTGCTACCACGGGAACATTCAACTCCTTAGCCAATGCCTTCAGAGAACGGCTGATCTCAGATATTTCCTGTTCCCTCGAATCTCTACCACTACCACTTCTCATCAACTGAAGGTAATCAATGACAATCAAACCAAGGCCAACCTCAGCAGTCAGTCTTCTTGCCTTGGCCTTCATTTCAAGAACCATAATAGCCGGTGTATCGTCAATATATATGGGAACATCAGAGAGCCTACCGGCGGCCGTAGTCAATTTGGGCCAATCTGTCTCCCCGAGCATTCCTCTCCTGATCCGCATAGAGTCCACCCTGGCCTCTGAAGAAAGCAACCGGATAGCTAACTGTTCTTTTGCCATCTCGAGAGAAAATATAGCGACGGTAATACCGGCCTCCAGCGCCGCATACCTGGCAATATTAAGGACAAGAGCGGTTTTACCCATACTGGGCCGACCGGCAACAATGATCAAATCAGATTTTTGCAGCCCTGTTGTCAGCTCGTCAATTTTTTCAAACCCGGTGGGAACACCGGTAACAAGTTCTTTTCTCTCATAAAGTTTCTCGATAGTTTTAAAGCTATCCTTGATAAGACCTTTGATGGGAAAAAAGGCGGGTTTGATCTTATTTTCGGATATCTCGAATATGGCTTGTTCTGCATCATCCAGAACATTGTCAACATTAGCCCCACTGTCGTAACTCCTGCTCAGAATATCGGTAGCTGTGCCGATAAGCCTGCGTAGAATCGACTTTTCCTTCACAATTTTCGCGTAGTGGGCTATATTGGCTGCCGATGGAACATTATCGACAAGAGAAGCCAGGTAGGTTGTTCCCCCCACCAGATCCAGTTGCTTTTTTTCCTTTAATATATTGCTGAGGGTAATCAGGTCACTCGGTTCGTTTCTGTCTGACAGTTCAAGGATGGCGGCAAATATTTTTCGATGGGATTCACTATAGAAATCACTTTTATCAAGTATTTCTATAACATTGTTCAAATACTGGTTGGCCAGCAGGATTCCCCCGAGGATGGATTGCTCGGCCTCAATATTCTGTGGGGGTACTTTATGCAAGGAGGCATCAATGTCCTTCATTTACTCCTCGGCTTCACCGACAACCGTAATCTTAATCTCCACTGTAACACCAGGATCTAATTTAATCTTTACAGGAAATTCGCCAAAAGACCGGATCGGTTCTTTGAGAATGATGTTTTTTCTATCAACCTCTATGCCCTGTTTAAGAAGCAATTCTTCAATATCTCTTGTACTGACTGACCCAAATAACTTTCCCTGTTCCCCCATGAGCCGCAGGATGGTACAATTTATCCCTGAAATCTTTTCCTCCAGAGCTTCAGCCTTTTTCTTTCTTGTTTCAGCCCGGTGCAGGATAATTTTCTTTTCATGCTCCAGGGCCTTAATATTTTTACCGCTCGCCTCTATGGCAAGACTCCTGGGAACCAGGAAATTTCTCGCATAGCCATCGGCTACATTCAATGTATCTCCCACTTTTCCCAGAGATTCAACATCTTCCTTCAAAATAACCCTCATACAAATTCCCCTTTCCATAAGGCACTAAGGCACAAAATTTACCGATTGCCTGTTTACCTGGACTACTAAGCATGCAATCAGCAATATTGCCGGAAATAAACCAACAACTTCTCTATTGAGAAATCAAACCGAAACCTTTCAAAATACTGAAAACCGGATTCAAAAGGCACGAATTAAAGATTTTTCAGGTACCATGTTTAGTACAGCACCAATCAAAGCAACGTATAAGCGCATAAGTGCGAGTTTTATCCTCACAGTAAAACGGGACGCGGACATGGCCGCAGCATCGTCGAAAGAGACTTTTGAGCTTCGAAAAATACAATCTTCAAAGCTCGCAAGCCATATATTTTCTTTGTACCTCCCAAGGATGCCTTTGTGTCTGTCCCAGAAACTTTCTCAACCCTCGGAAATAACAAAAGGCAGAAACGCTATCATCCTCGCCCTTTTTATGGCCAGAGTCAGCTCTCTCTGATGTTTGGCACAACTTCCGGTAATTCTCCTCGGCATGATCTTACCCCTGTCCGTGATAAAATCTTTCAAGGTGACGGGAGCTTTATACTCTATTTTCAGGTTAGAGTCTGTACAAAATCTACAATACTTCCTTCTCGAAAAAAATTTCTTCCGAGGTTTTGAGGTTTTTGTACCTCTTTGCGGTGTTATCATTTCTTATTCGCTCCTATCTTCTTTTTTCTCTGTAGCCGATGACAGCGCAGGATCTTCTCCCTCTTCACTAATTTTAGCTTCCGTAACCTCCTCGCCCGGCTTATCAGTAGCTTCTTCTGCGGTTTTTACATCAGAACTTGAGGAAACTTCTTTCTCCTTAACTTCCTTACCGGCAGCAGCTATCTCGTCTTCAATTTCCTTAAGATCAACTTTGTCCTTCGTTTTTATCGTCATGAATTTCAAGATTCTGTCATCAATCTTGAGTTTTCTTTCCAACTCAGTAACAATAGCACCAACGCCCATAAAATCAACAAAGATGTAATACCCCTTTGCCTGTTTTTCGATCTTATAGGCCAGTTTTCTCTGTCCCCATTTTTCTATCTTAACAATAACACCTTTTCTCTCTGTAATGATCGCACTGTAATCTTCAATCAGCCCGGTAACTTCATCGCCGGGCACATCAATATTGACAATATATATGGTTTCATACCTCTTCAAATCTCTACCTCCTTCTGGCTTTAAAGTCCGAATACTATATTCGAATACTATATTATATGAATTCGAACAAGGAGCTATACAGCTTTTTAAGCCTTATCCTTTTTAGGTTCAGCCGGTGGTGCCGGATTAATATAACCTTTAAGCAGGGCCTTAGGAACAAAATCTTCCAGCTCTTCCAACCGGAACATACCATCTTCTGTAAACTTGTATACGGCCAGTGTCTCCACCGGTTCGTTATAAATGCTGACCCTTCCTTTTTCCACATGAAAAACCCGACCGTTGATATTGGCCGCCGCTTCACTAACTAAGTAAACCACCATTGGCGGAACATATTGCGGTCCAGGCATAGCCATGAGGGATTCATAATGCTCTTTAGTCATCAGCCCGCTTTCAAATCTTTTCTTCCAACCGGCCATTACCTGCTCGGTCATGGTCATTCTCGTAGCGGCAAGGGGGGAAATACAATTGGCGGTAACTCCATAGCGTCCCATTTCCCGGGCGATTGAACTGGTCAGGCTGACGATGGCACCTTTAGCCGCCGCGTAGTTACACTGGCCCACGGCACCCCGCCATGCATCGGACGTTATGTTAACTATTCTGCCGTAGCCTTGTTCTTTCATTTTCACACAGGCGTGACGACAGAGATTAAAGGTACCTTTTAAATGCACGGCAAGTACTAAATCCCAATCTTCCTCGCTCATATTCCAGATCATACGTTCTCTCAGTACACCGGCGCAATTAACGACAATATCCACCCGACCGAAGTTTTCCACGCAATTGTTTATTATCCCTTCGACAACCTTAAAGTCGGTTACAGAACTGTAATTCACCACGGCATTTCCACCGTTGTCCTTAATCTCGGAAACTACCTTATCCGCAGGGCCAAGATCAGTGCCGCCGCCATCTCTGGCCGCACCTAAATCAACAACCATCACGCTGGCACCTTCCGCAGCTAAAGCTAATGACATTTCCCTGCCGATTCCTCCACCGGCACCAGTGACTATGGCTGCTCTGCCTTTTAGTCTATCGCCCATTTTAATAACCTCCTTCTATCATTTACATCTAATCATGTTAGTCCCGGCAACCCAGAATAGTTACAACCGGCATAAGATACCCGGGATGTCCCCCCTGAGCCATAGCCAAACCGAACTTGGGGTTTTTCACTTGACGGGGACCGGCCTTACCTCTTAACTGTAAGTACAGTTCATTACACATTCTGAGACCGCTTGCGGCCAAGGGATGGCCGAAGGCCTTCAAACCGCCGTCGGTATTTGCGGGAAGTCTTCCCTCCAGGGTGAATGCACCTTCCTCTACTTCATACACTGCCCTGCCCTGATCGCAAAAACCAAGCGCTTCGTATTCAGTCAACTCGGCTATACTGAAACAATCATGAACCTGGGCCACACTTATTTCTTCACGAGGGTTCTTTATTCCTGCTGCTTCATAAGCCTGCCTGCCAGCAGCCTGTGTCTCCGGAAGGTGGTCATATTGATAATCTATATCTTCTTTGCCCCACCCTGTTCCCAGAGCCACTCCAAAACCCTTTACCAAGACATAATCATCCTTAAAATTCTTGGCTATGTCTGCCGAACAGATGATGGCTGCCGATGCACCATCGGTGGTTGGACAACAATCAAACAGCCCCAGCGGCCAGGCGATTATAGGCGCATTTATCGCTTGTTCAAGTGTAATCTCTCTTTGGAAGTGCGCCTTGGGCGAAAAAGTGCCGTTATGATGGTTTTTTACAGCTATTTTAGCCAAGGCCCTCTTACCGTCTTCCGGCTTTATGCCGTATTTTGCAAAATACTTGTTAGCAAGCAATGCCCACCTGCCGGGGGCAGTCAAACCCAGATTGTATACCGGGTTGTCAAAAAACTCCGGCAAGCCTGAGTAACCGCTGTCTTTAAGTTTTTCTACGCCTGCTACCAGAACTATATCATAAAGACCACAGGCCACGCCAAAACAGGCGTTTCTCAGAGCATCCATACCGGTACCGCAGGCATTTTCCACCCTGGTTATCGGCATGTTTTTCAGCTTAAGCGGCATAGCCAGTGTTGCTCCGGTAAAAGCGGAAACAACACTCCCCAGCCAGGCTGCCTCAATATCCTTTGTTTCTACTCCTGCGTCAGCATAAGCCTCATAGACGGCATCTATGAGCATGTCATCAACGCTCTTATTCCAGTTCTCACCAAACTTTGTTATACCCATGCCAATAATGGCCACTTTATCTCTTATAGCATCTGCCCTCACTTTTCTCCTCCTTTCTATTATCTACCTGACCGGACGACATTTCCAGAAGTAATTACAGTATCCTTCGGTTTCGCTCATCTTCCTGAAGGTTAGATCCAGGGACATATCAATTTCCACCTTTTCAGGATCACGATCGGTCATCGGGGTAAAAAATCTTAAATTCCCTTCCATATTAACCACGCTCACAACCAAAGGTGGATCGACAGTTGAAGCTAGGAGATCCTTACTGAAGGTAAACAGCTTCCCTTTACGCTCCGAAATTGACACCTCTTTAAATTGATCCTTGGCCTGGCAATAGTTGCAAACCCTCTGCGGCGGGAAAAAAGCCCGGCCGCAACTGGTACACTCAGAACTATTTAAGCTGTAGATCATGCCCCGGTCTCTGTGGATAGCCACAGCCGAAGATTTCTGAGGAGGACGGCGCCGTCCACTCTCTACATCCATAATTCCACGGAACTTTATATATTTCTCGTAGTTAGACAAGTAGTTCTTTGACTTGAGATGCCCATGGACACCAAGATATTCTTTATCCATTAAAGGCTTCTCTTTTACCTGGAAAGACATAATGTCACAACCGTCACCATAGCTTATCAGGAGCAACTTATCACCGGCATTTGCCTCTTCCATAGCCGCTACCAGAATCAGAAGGGCAAAAGCAGCACCGGTGTTACCGATAGTATCAAGCATGGGATCCTGTGCCTGCGTTTTTACGTCCAACTTTAAAATCTTGGAGGCTTCTTTATGCCCTCGGGCATCTGGGGCATAAAGGGCTACCTTATTAAAATCTTTGAGATTCATATTTTGCGTTTTCATGAAGGAATCGACGGCCTCTTTAACATCAGCCAGATAGCCCTCGGTAACAACGAAACGATCTTCCCACTTCTTTACAAAGGGCTGATCGCTTAAACGCCACTGGTCGATTATCTCACTTGCATGTGTATAATTGGAGACACAATCAATACTTCCCTCTTTGCCAACCAACAGGGCAACAGCACCATCTCCCAGAACCTGTTCATAATCTGAGCCGGGCGCCCCCAGACGGCAATCAGATGCAACAACCAAAACACTGTTTACGGAACCGGCCTTTACTGCATCCATAGCTGCCCGTAAGGCATTTGTCCCCGCCCTCAAACTGTCGGCAAAATCTACAGTAAACACACTTTTCTTTAGATTCAGGGCCGAGGCAATGACAGCCGCCCCCTGTTTCTCTTTATATGGTGACGTAGTTGTAGCAAAGTATACGCCGCCAATAGACTGGCGATCTATACCATGAAGCGCATCCCTGCCTGCTTCCACAGCCAAGGTTATGCTGTCTTCATCGTAGTTGGCCACTGCTTTTTCGCCTCTCGGAGCACCTCCGCCCCACGCTCTTCCTATTTCTTCACGTTTTAGTCTGTAATATGGTATGTAAGCACCAAATGATGTAATAGCGGGCATCTCTTACCTCCTTCTCTAATACTAATCTGTTATCTCGCGGGCTTCTGATCAGACATCTTATTTCTTGTAAATTCCATCGAATAACTCTTTCTACCGGAACTTCATGGGTCTCGGGCTTACTCTTCTCCCAGAAAGATCGCTTCAATTATTTATTGAACCTTTTACGTAGCATAATCATACGTATAAGCTATCTTAAACTTACCTCCTCACATAAATCTTTAACTTTTTCTTGCTCTCATCCACACATGATCTACCATCAACTCTAACAGGACCAATTCGAGAAGCTAATATCTACAGCCACTATTAACGATTGAACCGGGATCGAAAGAAGGGCTCTCAAAATTACTTCTAAATGGACGGGCTTTTCAAAAAACTCCTTAAATCTCTCATACTCTGGGAAAACCTTTGCGGAAACTACCTATCCTGAAACTATAAGATAGTTTACAACTTATAATTATCCTAAATTACTTTGCGTAAGTCAAGACAATTATCAGTCAGTGTCAGTAGCACATAAATCTTGACAGTACCGTGCGGTGGTGATAAAAAAAAGAAATGCGTTTACGATTACCCAGAAGTCTTATCACATATGTTATTCTCATTTTCTACGTTCTCATACCTATGCTCGACAGCATGGTGTGTGCCGACTGTATAGGTAACGCACCTTTTCAGGGTGAAGCAACCATCGGCAACCTGCAAGCCCCTTATGTCGATGTGAGCTATTCCTCGAATGATGGCACGCAATCAAAAACCCCCGGGACACAGGACGCTAAATCTTTCTGTTTGATCTGCGCCAATATCCTCATGGGCGTTGAAGCTTTTTCTCCGAATCCGCATATTGTCATGGCGCAGTGCAATGGCCCACAGGCAGTACCCTCACACTCCGAACTTCACTACTCCATCAATAAACCTCCTCAGAATCTCCTCGTATAAGCCTTTTCTTTCCAGAGATATTTCAACCGGATTTCTATTAAAATCCCGCTAAAATATCTTTATCCAATATCATACTTTTTATACGAGGTGAATCAATGAGACGTTTTATTATCACGACATTTTTAATTCTTTTTCTTGTTACCCCTGCTTATTCGATGAATATCGAAGAGGCCGTGCAGCGTGCCCTCACGCACAATCACGACCTTCAAGCCCTTAGGCTCGGAGAAGATGCTGCCCGTGGCCAGCTGGAAAAAGCGCGTCTTTTCTTAACCAATAACCCGACGATCGGGGGCAATGTCTCAAAAAAGAACAGACCGGAGGAAGAAGGCGGCGGTGCGTTTACAAACTATGGATTCAAGCTCTCCCAGGAGTTCGAGGTTGCGGGGCAGAGGGGCGTAAGGATCGATATAGTGGAAAAAGAGCTTGCCAGAGTAAAAGCCGGAATTAAGGACAAAGAACGGGTTTTGATTTCGGAGGTGAAAGATGCGTTTGCCAAAGTGCTTGCCTTAAAAAAGAAAAGTGGATTGGCACGCGAGGTCGTCCAACTGAAAGAAGAACTGCTTGGTTACACAAAGATTAAATTTCAGGCAGGCGACATATCCGGCCTTGATGTGAATCTCGCAGAGGTGGAGTTGAGCAAGGCCAAGAGAGAACTTCTCCTGTCAGAGAGAGAATACCGGGAAGCGCTTCTTTTCTTACAGGGATTCCTTGGTTTATCACCAGATAGGTCTTTTGCCCTCCAGGGCGATTTGCCTTCAGAAGCGCCGGTGTTGCCTGATATAGAAGTCCTGAAGGAAGCAGCCTTTTTGCGGAGGCCGGACGCCAAGGCAACCATATTTGAGGTGGAGAAAACCAAGGCCGCGCTTAAACTGGCAAAAAAGGAAGTCATCCCGAATGTAACGCTCTCAGGATTTTACGACAGGGACGAGTTGAGAAATGCCGTAGGGCTGGAGATATCCATCCCCCTGCCTCTCTTCGACAGGAAACATGCGGAGAAGAAAGAGGCCTATGCGAAAGCTGAAGGAGCAAAAATAAGGTCGGACGGACTGAAAAAAGCGATAGAACGCGAAGTCGAACAGGCTTTCAGCGACCTTGCAACCGCCATCGATGAATTGTCGCTTTTCAAAAAAGAGATCATTGTAAAGGCCGCAGAGAACTTGAATCTCCTGAATCTGGCCTTCAAGGAAGGGAAAGTCGGCTTCTTCGAAGTGCGTCTTGCTCAAAAGGACACCATTGAGGCTCGGTTTGCCTATATTGAAGTACAGACTCGAACACAGCTTGCGCTAAATGCGATAGAAAAGACCATAGGGGGAACATTGAAATGATAAAACAAAATATAGCGAAGAATGGGTTGCTTGTTGCGATCCTCATTGTTTTTGGCGTTGTGTTCCTGACTGTGGGATGCGTGAAGAAGGAAGCTCCGGCGGAAGGAAAAACAGCAGCGGTGGCGGAAAAGAAGGAATCCGGCCATGATGGAAATGATAAAAAAGAAGAGCACGGCATTGTAACGCTGTCGCAGGAAATGCAGAAGTCTTCAGGAATAGAAATCAAACAGGTGGCCATGGAAGAAGCGGCAGTCCCCCTCTCGGCGACGGCAGTTATCGAGATGAACATGGACAGAACCGCAAAAATCAGTTCGCGGGTAACAGGAAAGGCTGTAAGGATCGTTGTATCCCAGGGCGACAGGGTGAAAGCCGGACAGGCGCTTGCCTATATCGACAGTGTGGAGCTCGATCAGATATGGAGCGATTATCGCAAGGCGCAAGGGAAAGTAGAACTGGCGCGAAGGAACCTCCAGCGGGAGGAGACCCTGTTTCAGAAGAAGATATCCCCCGAAAAAGATGTGCTGAAGGCCAGGCAGGAGTTGGACGAGGCAGAGGCGGACATAAACTTTGCACAGGAGCGTTTCCGGCTGGTTGGTGTTGATGTGACCCAGTTTGCCTCAAGCAAAGGCAACGGCAACCATCCCCTTGTGCCGGTTGCATCACCGGTCGGCGGGATCGTGATAGAAAAGGCGGTTACCCAGGGCGAGGTTGTCAGTCCTGAAAAAACGCTCTTACTGGTGGCAGATCTCTCAACGCTCTGGGTGGTTATTGATGTCTATGAAAAAGATATGTCCCGCCTCAGGGTCGGCACAGGCGTGAAGGTGTCGGTCACAGCGTTTCCGGATAAGGTATTCAAAGGAAAGATATCCTATATTGCCGATGTTGTGGATGAAAAGACAAGAACCGAAAAAGCGCGGGTAACCATCGACAACGCAAGCGGCTTGCTCAAGCCTGGTATGTTTGCATCCGTTCTTATTGAAGCAAGAAACGTTGGGGGCGAGCGGCTCATCGCTGTTCCGGAAGAGGCCGTGCAGATCGAAGGCGCAGCGCGCTACGTCTTCGTTCGGGTCTCTCCCGACAAGTTCAAGAGAAGAGATATCGAGGTCGGCAGGACACTCGGAAAAAGCCTGGAGGTTACAGCAGGACTTAAGGAGGGCGATGTTGTCGCAGTCAAGGGCGCCTTTATTCTGAAATCTGAACTTAAAAAAGGTGAACTGGAAGGAGATGCACACTAATGCTGGAAAAAATAATTGCCTATACGTTAAAGCAAAAAGGGATGGTTATATTCCTTTCACTTTTAATCATCGCGTTCGGATTGTATTCCTATTTAAAATTGCCGATTGATGCGTTTCCGGATGTGACAAACATTCAAGTTGAAGTCGTCAGCCACGCAGACGGACTATCTGCAATAGAGATTGAGAGAAATGTCACATACCCGATTGAGATGGCCATGCGCGGTTTGCCCGACATTGAACAAATGCGTTCGGTCACCAAGTTCGGGCTGTCAATTGTGACCATAGTTTTCAAAGATAATGTTGATATTTATTTTGCGCGGCAGCTGGTATTTGAACGATTGGCGGAAGCCCGGGAAAAGGTGCCCAAAGGTGTTGAGGTTGCTATGGGACCTATCGGCACGGCCATGGGTGAAATCTATCAATACACTATCGAAGGGAAAATGCCGAAAGATCCCCTGCAAAAAATTTCTTACCTGACCAACCTGAGAACATTTCAGGAGTGGATTATTACGCCACAGTTAAAAAGTGTTGCCGGCGTAAATGAAATAAATTCTTACGGCGGATACTTCAAGCAATATCAGGTCATCGTGTTACCGGAGAAATTGGTGAAATATGCCGTAACAGTAGATGATGTTTATTCTGCAATCGGCAACAATAATCAAAACGTTGGCGGTAATGTTCTTGAACGGAATACAGATCAATATATCGTTCGCGGAGTCGGGTTGATAAAAAATGTCAGTGACATCGAAAACATTGTCCTGAAATCTGAACATGGAACGCCGACTTACATAAGAGATGTTGCTCAAGTAAAGATTGGCGAAGCCGTGCGGATGGGTGCGGCCATGAAGGACGGTAAAGATGAAGCCGTCGGTGGAATCGTCATGATGCTGCGCGGCGAAAACAGCCGTGACGTTGTTCGCCGGGTGGCGGATAAAGTAAAGGAAATTAATGAGAACAACATGCTTCCGGACGGCGTCAAGATCGTTCCTTATTACGACAGAAGTGATATTGTGAACGCGAGCGTTAGCACGGTAACCAAAGCTCTGATTGAAGGCGCCATTCTTGTTCTGATCGTACTGTATCTATTGCTGAACAGTTTCAGGGGAAGTTTTGTCGTTCTGATTGCTTTACCTCTTTCTCTGTTTGCTACCTTTATTGTGATGAAGCTTGTCGGATTGAGCGCGAACTTAATGTCACTCGGCGGAATAGCTATTTCTATTGGCATGATTTTAGACTCAACAATAATCCAGGTAGAAAATGTGCAACGTCATTATGTTGAGATGAAAAAAGATCAACATCCAATTCTTACGGTACTTAAGGCTGTGATTGAAGTTCAAAAGCCCAGCATTTTTGGAGTATTGATCATTGCTATCACTTTTCTTCCTATTATTTCACTAGAGGGTATTGAAGGGAAGATGTTTGGGCCGCTCGCCATAACCGTTGCTATCGCGCTTCTTGCATCATTGTTCCTCTCTATATTTGTTGTTCCGGTTCTGTGCATCCTCTTTCTGAAACCGCAACCGGAAAAAGAAAGCCTCATCATGAAGTATGCAAAGAAAGCTTATTTGCCGCTTCTGGAATATGCCATGAATAAGAAAAAAACTATACTAAGTGTTGCCGGAGTCGTCTTAATTGTCTCTCTATTTTTAGTAACAAGATTAGGAACGGAGTTTATTCCAACAATGGATGAAGGTTCGTTTGATATGGATATTGCTATGCTTCCCGGTGTCTCGCTGGCGACATCAATGGAAGTAAATCAACGTGCTGCCCAAAAGCTGAAGCAGTTTGACGAACTGGATGTGGTGGTGTCACGAACAGGTCAAACCGGTGTGGCCTTGGATACCCGGGGGACGGATAAAACCGGATATGTTGGAATATTCAAGCCGAAGAGTGAATGGAAACGGGACATTTCGAAAGAAGAATTGACGAATGAAATGCGCAAATCATTGGAATCAATAGCGGGTATCAGTTTCGGATTCAGCCAGCCGATACAATGCCGGATTGATGAGCTTGTTGCCGGAACACGCGCGCAGCTGATCGTTAAGCTGTTTGGCGAAGACATCGACGTGCTGAAAAATAAATCGGCTGAAATTGCGAAAGTCTTTTCTTCCATTAAGGGTGGGACCGACCTGGCTACGGAAAAGGTTTCGGGGCAGCCATATCTGACGGTCAACATCGACCGGTCCAAAATAGCACGGTATGGTCTGAATATCAGCGATGTTCAGAGTGTCATTGAAATAGCCGTTGCCGGGAAATCTGCTTCTCAATTTTATGAAGAGAACCGGAGATTTGATATAACCGTTCGTCTGCCGGAAGAAAAAAGAAATTCCCTCGAAGCGATCAAAAACATATTAGTCACCACAAAATCGGGAATGAATATTCCGCTCGAACAATTAGCATCTGTGAGCATGATTGAAGGACCAGTCCAAATAAGCCGTCAGGATGGCATTAGAAGAATCGGGATCGAGATGAATATGAGCGGCAGAGATATCGGCAGTTTTGTTGCGGAAGCAAAACAAAAGATAAAAGAGAAAGTTAAGTTACCGGCCGGTTATTATCTTACCTGGGGCGGGCAATTTGAGAATCAGCAGAGAGCGATGAACAAACTGATGATCATTGGACCTGTTGCCATCGGATTAATACTGCTTCTTTTGTATGTTACATTCAGATCGATCCGCTTGACGCTGTTGGTAATTTCTAATCTGCCCTTTGCCTTGATCGGCGGCGTCTTTTCTCTCTTCATATCCGGGCAATATTTGTCGGTTCCTGCGTCAGTGGGGTTTATCGTCTTGTTCGGTGTGGCAGTTTTAAACGGACTTGTGCTGGTATCGCGCATCTCGCAATTGCGCGACGAAGGACTTGAATTGCAGGAAGCAATCAGGAAGGGAAGTCTGGATCGATTACGTCCGGTATTGATGACTGCATTAATCGCCATTTTCAGTTTGGTGCCGATGCTGCTTGCTGGCGGGACGGGTTCAGAAATTCAAAAACCGCTGGCAACAGTCGTCGTGGGGGGATTGATTACTTCCACACTGCTTACGCTGTTAATTATTCCATCGGTGTACAGTTGGTTTGAAAAGAGAAAAGTTGAAGAAGAATTGTAAATGGGTATGTGAATATTTCACATGCCACTCATCAATGAGGAGAATTATATGAAAGAGATAAAGGCAATCATCAGACCATTCAAATTGTTGGACGTAGCCGAAGCACTGAAAGAAATTGAAGGACTGCCGGGCGTGACTGTATCGGAAATCAGAGGATTCGGCAAAAGCAGGGCGAAGAACGCAAAAGATAAAATTGTTTACGAAATGGTGGAATTTATTCCACGCATACAATTAGAAGTTGTTGTAGATGATGAGATGGTTGATGCAGTCGTCAACGTAATTCAGCAATATGCTCATACCGGCAATACGGGTGATGGGAAAATATTTGTGGTTAATGTCGAAGCAATTGTAAAGATAAGAACAAATGAAAGAGGGAGAGATGCGATTTAACAGAATGTCTATACAGGCAATAAGGGTAACGATAGAATATTCATTTATGGCGTTAGAGATTCCGTCAGGATTTAGACAAAAAACGTGGTGATGTAGCCGCGTAGAAGAAGGAGAGGCAATGCGAAAAGTAATAATAGGCGGCGAAATAAAAGTGGATGATCGGATAGAAATTATCGACGAGAAACAATAAACCGGAAAGCAACTAAACCAAGAGGCAGTCAATAGTGAAGATAACTGATGATATTAAAAAATATAGAAACGCAATAACAATTGTTCTTGCCCTATCTGGCATCATGCTTATATTTTATTACAACTATTGCGACACCGCTTGCAGTTATCTCAAGGGAGACATCTGGGACATTGATCTCAAATGGGTAGGAATCGTTTATATGGCGGTAATAATCGCCTTTGCCTCTTTCCGGCAAACACCCTTTGTGCGGGTGCTTCTGGCTGCTGGCTTGGGTGTGGAAGTCCATTTATATGCTTTTCAGGTGCAAAATGATGTGTATTGCCCATTTTGTCTTGCTTTTTCCGTGGTGCTCATTTTGGCTTTTATTATTAATTACGAAGTTCCATCCGCCTGGCGCGAAAACCGCCGCCGGATGTGGCTCTATTTTCTCGGGGAGGTTGATTTTCTTAAGTTCAGGATTCATAAGCTGCCGTTGTTGCTTTTCAGTTTGTTGGGATATTTAACTATTTTATTTTCTTTTTCCGGTTCCGTCACGCCGGCCTACGGACAAGAGGCTACCCGCGGAGTTCCTTCTCTGGGCAAGGGAGCTTATGAAGTTGTTATATTTACAGACTACTTCTGTCTGCCATGCCGGAGAATTGATACAAAAGCCGAATCGCTATTGAAGGAATTACTGGCAACAAAAAAGGTAAAAATCACTTTTGTTGACGTCTCCTTGCATCGCGCCACGCCGATTTATGCTAAGTATTACCTCTATGTGGCGAATGTCAATGCCGATGCGAATAGCGTTTTTTATGTCCGCAGGTTGCTTTTCGATGCGGCGCAGATCAAACACATCCAGACGGAAGACGCTCTTGTCAACTATCTGACAGAACAGAAAATATCTTGGAAAGTATTGAATGAAAAATCTATCTTTCCAATAATGAGCGACATGATTAAAGAAAACAAAGTTGACGCCACCCTTACCCGTGTAATCAAATACACCCCGACAGATATAAAAAAATACGTTGGCGATGACAAAATATGGGATGGGCTCAAGCAATTAAAAGCATTTTTGACGATTGGGAAAAAATAAGCACCTATTTTTAAAAAAGAGGACTCATGCTAATATGATATCCAAGTTATCGGAAAAAAACGAACTTCGGATATTAATTGCTAGGCCGTTCGAAATAGAAAATGGAGCACAAAATGCACAATGAAAAAATAGAGTTATGGCATCATCATCATCATCTGTTTAACGTTGAGAAACAAGCAATAGAAAAGAGTACTTTAATGGTTGTGATTATTACCTTTGTCACAATGATTGCTGAAATATTGTTTGGCTGGATTACTAATTCAATGGCGTTGTTGGCTGATGGCTGGCACATGGGAACGCATGCCTTTGCTTTGGGAATCACTCTGATTGCATTCATCATGGCTAGAAAATATGCAAAAGATACTAATTTTACATTTGGAACATGGAAAATTGAAATTCTAGGGGCTTACACGAGCGCCATCGTGCTTGGTATTGTTGGTGTGATAATGATTTTTTCTTCTATTGGAAGAATTATTAGTCCACTGAATATTCATTACAATCAGGCATTATTTGTAGCGGTCTTAGGTTTGTTGGTAAATCTTGTTTGCGCAGTAATACTCAATAGTAGTGGTCATTCTCATGAACATGAGCACCATCATAAAGAAGAAGGTGATGATGAACATTCCCAGCATAAGCACATTCCCGAAGATTTGAATTTGAAATCGGCATATTTGCATGTTGTGGCAGATGCCTTGACGTCAGTATTAGCAATTGCAGCATTACTTGGTGCAAAATATTTTGAGCTCAATTGGCTTGACCCGTTTATGGGAATTGTAGGCGCAGGCTTAATTATTCGCTGGTCATTTTTATTACTGAAGGATACTGGCGGTATTTTGCTTGAACGTGAAATGGATGATTCAATAGTTAATGAAATAAAAAATGAAATTGAATCTGATGGAGATTCAAAAATAAGTGACTTACATATTTGGAAAGTAGCACAAGACAAATATGCTTGTATTGTGTCTTTGGTAACAGCAAGAAATTATTCAATTGAAGAATATAAAGCACGATTAAATAAAATACATAAGTTAGCGCATGTAACCGTAGAAATAAATGAATGCAAATAGAAAAAACATGCCGTTACTACATTTCAAGAGTTAGTTATCAGCAATGAGATTTTTCGGAATCATTTGTTTGTAGATACCGTCAGGATTAAGACAAAAAAACGAGGCGATGAAGCCGTGTAGAAAAAGGTGAGAAAATGCAAAAAGTAATAACAGGTGTGTTTATAGGCGTCATGAGCCTTGTTTTGATAGGGTGTGGCGCTACGGCAAAGACAATTAAGCAAAAAACACAAACCGAACGTACGGATGTTTTTACGGAGTTCAAGAATGGCGACGCTTCTGCACGGGGCTTTGCTGTTCTGACGATTAAAGCGACAATTAAGACCCATCTTGCGGGATATTACTTCCTTGAGTCGAAAGAGTCTATTCATGGGAAGTCTGGCTATCCGTTCCTGATCAATATTGACGGACAGGCAGCCACCTGGACGGTTGTTGGACAAAAAGAAAACGTGCCGCTCTATGATAAGGATGGGAAGACAAGCCATGATCCCGACGCAGGGGAGGGCATTAAATATGTTCTGGAAAAAAAGATACAGCTGACTTCGGGAACACACAAAGTCTTCCTTGGGCTGCCTGCCGATGACTATTTCAAGGAAGTGGCGATCACGCTTAAGGAAGGAGACTCTGCCATGCTTGAATTTAAACCCGTCTACAATTACAAAACTAATCCTCATAGGATTCCCGCTTTTCATGAGGGTATAAAAAAATATGAGTTATATCTGAATAACACGCGCATTTAATGCGGGAAAGGTCCCGACTCTCTCCACCGTAACCTCAGCAATGAGGAATTACGACATATTGAAGAGGGAGTATAAATTTAGAAAGCGGAAAATACATGGAACCAAAAATATCGACATGGCATGTCAGAGGCATGGATTGCGCAGAAGAGACAAAAGCGTTGCGTCAAGCCGTCGGCACCCTGGCCGGAATCATGAATGTGGATTTCAACCTTATCAACGGCACCATGACCGTGACTGCTGCGGAAGGCGTTGTTGACGAGAGAGATATCATCTCGGCAGTCAGGCGCGCCGGGATGAGCGCGCGGCCTGCTGATAGCAAAGAGGCGGCCGTTTCTCAATCTGAATCCACTGGATTCTGGCTGACGCACGGCCGCGCCGCCCTGTGCGTAATTAGCGGCATTGCCGTGGCGACGGGTTTTCTTTCCCACTGGCTTTCCCATGGAAGTCTCCTCGATGCATTTGCTGAAGGCGGGCGAAGCGCATCACATGTTTTCCCTGCGGTTTCAATCGGACTCTATCTTGTCGCAGTGCTTACCGGCGGATGGTTCATTTTCCCCAAAGCCGTTACTGCGCTCCGTCGCTTCCGTGCGGATATGAACCTGCTGATGACAATTGCCGTATTCGGCGCCATCGGCATCGGCGAGTGGTTCGAAGCGGCCACCGTCACTTTTCTTTTCTCCCTATCCCTTGTCCTCGAGGCCTGGAGCATCGGTCACGCCCGGAACGCCATCAAGGCGCTGTTCAAGCTTACGCCTACCAGGGCGCGGTACATTTGTCCTCATAACGGCGATATCATGGAAAGGCCTGTTGCCGATGTGCCGCTCGGGGCAACGGTCCTGGTCAGGCCGGGGGAACGCATTCCCCTTGACGGCCAAATTACGAAGGGAAGTGCCGCCATCAATCAGTCGCCCATCACAGGGGAATCTATTCCTGTACAGAAACAGAAAGGCGACGAGGTTTTTGCCGGGACGATTAATGAGGACGGCGCGATTGAATTCCGCGTCACAAAACCGGTTTCGGATACGATAATCGCTCGCATCATCCGGATGGTCGAAGAAGCGCAATCGCGGCGCGCGCCCTCGGAACAATGGGTGGAAAAGTTCGCCCGTTATTATACCCCGGCTATGATTCTTCTGGCGGTCGCCATTGCCGTCGTTCCCCCCCTTGTCTTCGGCGGCAACTGGGCGCGCTGGTTTTACGAGTCCCTGGTGATCCTGGTGATCGCCTGTCCCTGCGCGCTGGTTATCTCGACGCCGGTGAGCATCGTTGCGGCACTGGCCTCGGCGGCTCGCGCGGGAGTTCTCATCAAGGGCGGCGCCTTCCTGGAGGAAGCAGGGAGGCTCAAGGTTGTCGCCATGGATAAGACAGGCACCATAACCCTTGGCCGCCCTGAGGTTCAGAGAATCATTCCGCTGAACGGGCACACGGAGGAAGAGCTGCTTGCCCGGGCTGCGGCTTTGGAAATGCACAGCCGCCATCCCCTGGCGAGGGCGGTGGTCCGCAAGGCTGAACAACTCAGCCGCAATGTCGCGCCGGCGGAAAATTACCGCGAATTCAAAGGACGGGGCGGACAAGGCACGATTGACGGCCGGACGTTCTGGATTGGTTCTCGCCGGCTGCTTCACGAAAAGCAGATGGAAAGTGAAGAGATGCACAGGAAGATTGACGCCCTTGAAGATGCCGGACATTCGGTGGTCGTGGTGGGAAATGATGATCATGTCTGCGGTTTTTTCAGCGTGGCCGACAGCGTCCGTGACAACGCCCTTTCCATCGTTGCCGATCTGAAACGCGCCGGCGCGGAAAAAGTCATCATCCTTACCGGCGACAACCGGGGCACGGCACAGGCGATCAGCGAAAAGATCAAGGCCGACGAATTTTATGCAGAACTTCTTCCGGAAGACAAACTGAAGGCTATTGAGGAAGCGAAGAGTCGTTATGGCGCCGTGGCTATGGTCGGAGACGGGATCAATGACGCCCCCGCCCTGGCCGCCGCCACCCTGGGCATTGCCATGGGCGCCGCGGGAACGGATACGGCGATGGAGACGGCGGACGTTGCGCTCATGTCCGACGATTTGTCCCGGCTCCCTTGGCTCATTCGCCACGGGCGGCGCACGTTGGGCGTCATCCGTCAGAATATCGGCTTTGCGTTGAGCGTGAAGTTGCTGTTTATGGGCCTGGCAATTGCCAACATCGCTACATTATGGATGGCAATTACGGCAGATATGGGTGCCTCGCTGTTGGTAATTATGAACGCCTTGCGTCTCCTTCGCAGCAAAGAAGCTTGAAAGGGCTCAATTCATTCCGATGTCCATAACACTAGTATAGCCAGGAGATTATATGCCTAATCATGAACATTCTCATGTCAATCACCTTTCTCAATAAACACATGTGTCACGATAAACATGATCATATGCATGGTGCAATAGATCCAGCTCTGCTAAATGCTGAGAGCAGTATTTGGGCTGTCAAATGCTCGCTCATTGTCTTATCTATCACAGCCATTTTTCAGGACGGACTATTTAAAATTCCTAGAGCCTGACAAATTCTCCAAAGCAATAACCAAAATCTTATTTGTAAAATCCTCTCTCTTTGCTTTTAGATTATCTCTTCCCTCTTAAATTTTTCTATTTCCTGCTCACTGTATTTACCAAATACCTTTAAAACCTCTTCCGTATCTTCTCCCAACCGGGGGGCGGCCTTTCTTGTCCGTGCTTGAGCATTACTAAAATGTATAGGAAAGCCGGGGATCTTTACCTTACCTAAATCAGGATGATTAATTTCATCCAGATAATTCGCCACTATCTGGGGATCATTTTCCAGTTCCGTTTGGCGATTTACAGGGCTCGCGATGAGATCTTTTTCTTTGAAAATTTTCACCCACTCGTCCCTTGTTTTAGTTAAAAAAATCTCCTGAAGTAACGATATCAGTTCTCGTGAATACTTATTTAACCTCTTTTCCTGTGTATTAAACCTCTTATCCACCTCTAATTCTCTGTAGTTCATGGCCTCACAGAGAAGAATCCAATCCCCGCCATCGGGTTGAAGACTCATGACAATCCATTTACCGTCCCCGCAACGATAGTAATTACGGTAGGGATCAGTATCCATACGATTGTGGCGTAACACATCTTGCTTAAGCCAGAGGGCGTTCAAGAAATTAAAATAGGCTAAGTTTACAGCAGCTCCTAAAATAGAGGTCTTAATCTCCTGACCTTTGCCGGTACGCTCCCGCATAAAGAGGGCGGTCAAGACTCCCTGACTGACGATAATGGCGGTTGCCTGATCAATAAGTCCGAACTGTAAAAGAAGAGGAGGCATCTCCGATTCTCCCATACTGAACATGATCCCCGATCTTCCCTGGCCTTGAAAATCAAATCCTCCGCTGTCTCTATAGGGTCCCTTGTGTCCAAAAGCTGAAACAGAAGCATAGATCAAGCGGTGATTTAAACCGGAAAGTATGGGATAGGTCATCCCCATCTTTTCCACAGTTTTTTGCCGAAGATTTGTAACAAAGATATCAAACTGAGGGATCAGGCGGTAAACAATCTCTCTTCCCTGCTCTTTGTTTAGATCTATTGTAATTGATTTCTTGTTCCGATTCGCACCTTCAAAGAATAGATTTCTGTCACCGGGCAAATTGAAGCAGGTTCGTCCAAAACGGCTGCGGCGCCGGATGGGATCACCTTTTACTCTCTCTTCTATTTTAACCACCTCTGCGCCCAGATCACCGAGGATTGCCATTCCTCCCGGCCCCGCATGAAATATACCCAGTTCTAAAATGCGAACCCCCTCGAGAGGGTAGGCCGCATCTTCACTATTCTCCATATTTCCATCTACCTCCAATTCGTTCACTCGATTCACACGCTCCTTCTTACGTATGACAAAATGTTAGTCTTTTTGTGAGGACTCTGAAAATTATGTTCATCAACGATCAGAAACCTTGTCGGCCATGTACGTCTCGCTTCCCGCAAAGGCATGATGCAGGAACAATTTCTAAGCCGTTCTGAATCCAATTTTCACTATTCTGCAAGAGCCTCTATTAGATGTATTATTCCCCTCTTATTCTACAAATAATTTCAGCAAAACCAATGAGTTATGGAAACTGCCGCTCAACTGGCCTGGCCACTTAACTGGCCGCATGCGGCGAGAATGTCGCTTCCTTTACTGGCGCGGATGATTGCCGTATAACGATGTTTAATCAGAATCTCTCGAAAGATATTTATATCTCCCTCGGAGGGAGTACTAAAGGGCGAGCCGGGAATATTGTTAAGAGGGATAAGGTTCAGTTTACAATGTATACCACTGAGGAGCCGGGCAAGGCTTTCCGCATGATGTGGAGAAACATTAATGTCTTTGAGCATGACATATTCAAAGGTGAGCATTCTCCGCCTGGGCATGGGATAGTCCCGGCAGACCTTAAGCAACCCATCGAGTGGATACTTCCTGTTTATCGGCATTATACGACTTCTCGTCTCATTATCCGGGGCGTTGAGAGATATTGCGAGATTGACGCAGACGTCATTTCCCAGTCGCCTGATCATTGGGGTAAGGCCGCAGGTGGAAATGGTGATCTTCCTGTTGGAAAATCCCAACCCCCCGGGAGAGGTAATTATTCTGAGTGCCTTTAAGGTGTTTTCATAATTGTCAAGAGGCTCCCCCATCCCCATCATAACGATATTCTTCATTGCGCCTCCTTCCGGTACGTTAAACCGGAGCGCGGTGATCTGTCCCGTTATTTCAGAAGGAAGAAGGTTTCTTTTGAAACCATACTTACCAGTAAGGCAGAATTTACAACCCATCCGGCATCCGGCCTGGGTGGAAACACAGACCGTCCAATGGTTCTTTCCGGGAATAAGTACACTTTCAATAAATAGACCGTCCTCCAGTTTGAACAGTATCTTTTTCGTGCCATATTGCGATGTCTGAACCCGGTTGATCTCCGGCTGGCCGATCCTGACAATTTCACCGAGCTTGTCTCTGAAATCCCGGGTAAGAGTGGTCATTTCCTCTAATGTTTCAGCTCCCCGCCGGTAGAGCCAATTCATGATCTGTTTTGCCCTGTATTTCTCTTTGCCGAGAGCAGCGATAAAGCTCTCAACCTCCATTAGAGACATGTCTTTCAGATTAGGTTTATCCATTAAGCCCATTAAGCTTCCTTTGCAGGCATTCAGCAACGGCATCAATAAATGCTTCCGTATCCACTTTTTTATTCCTGGGGCTTTTGTCGGCGAGAGAAATAAGATCCCCAGTCATAATACCCATTTCCACGGTCTCCATGGCCGCCGCCTCTAATTTATCGGCAAAAGAGACAACTTCAGGCGTTCCATCAAGTTCACCACGCCTGCGCAGACATCCTGACCAGGCAAAGATGACCGCCATGGAATTGGTAAAGGTCTTTTCTCCTTTAAGGTATCGGTAGTAATGTTTCCGAACCGTACCATGAGCCGCCTCATATTCAAAATAACCACGAGGTGAAACCAGAACAGAGGTCATCATGGCCAGGCTCCCATAAACTCCAGCAATCATATCGGACATCACATCACCGTCATAGTTTTTAAGAGCCCAGAGTATCCCTCCCGCCGACTTTACGATCCTGGCAACGGCATCATCAATAAGGGCAAAAAAATAAGAGATTCCAGCCTCTTCGAATTTTGCTCTCCATTTCTTTTCGTACTCCACAGCAAATATATCTCTGAAACGGGCATCGTAGATCGTAGAGATGGTATCCTTGGTGCTGAACCAAAGGTCAATCTTTTGATCTAGAGCAACGGTAAAGCAGGCCCTGGCAAAACTTTCTATGGATTTATCTGTGTTGTGCATGCCCTGAACAATCCCCGGCCCCGTGAATTCTTTGATCGTCCGTCTAATCGGTTCGCCACCGGCGGGGGTAAAGACAATCTCTGCTTTTCCTGCACCTGTTATCCGCATCTCCGTACCTGCATATACATCACCATAGGCATGTCTTCCTATTGTGATCGGCCTCTTCCATGCGGCTATGGAAGGCCGGATATTTTTTACGAGGATAGGCTTCCTGAACATTGTACCGTCAAGCATCTCTCTGATCGTTGCATTGGGACTCTTCCATAGTTTCTTTAAATCGTATTCTCTGAGGCGGTCTTCATTGGGAGTAATGGTCGCACACTTTATGCCTACACCATATTTCATGATAGCCTTCCCCGCATCAACCGTGACCTGGTCAGAAGTCTCATCGCGATGCCTTATATGAAGGTTATAATATTCGATGTTCATGTCCAGATATGGGAAAAGCAATTTTTCCTTCACCATCTTCCACATGATTCTCGCCATTTCGTCGCCGTCCATCTCGACTATGGTGGATTTTACCTTTAGCTTTTGCCTAAAGCATGTTTCAATCATCAATCCATGGCTCCTTTATCCAATCTTTTTTCTTTCTCAGGTACACAAAAGCACTGAATCCACACAGAAGAATCGTCAATACGAAGATAAGGTAACAGGGAAGTTCGATATATACTATTTTAGATGACATCAGACAATACCGTTTCTTCCCTGTCGCGGGCGGATCAACATTTATATTTAAGCCGTTTCAACATAGCAGAAAGCATCCTGTCGTAAAAGTATAAATTTCAGACCTTGATCGGAATGTTTTCTTGCTATTGTCCCTTAAAAACGATATCATTACAAAGCTTGTTTCTCTAAAGAGTACGAAGGAAAAGCGGCAGTTTTTATCTTCAAAATAATGCTTGTTAGGAAAGACAATTTTTATTACCTCTAAAACTTTGCAAAACTTTTACCATAAGGTAAACCAGTGAATATACTCGGCCGATTCAGAAAAAA
>JBAZOY010000029.1:0-28788 GCA_041648505.1 Syntrophales bacterium
GATTTGAGTGGTTTGAATGCTATAGAATCAAGATAAAGCATAGAAATAATGCCTTCAAATCCTTTGTAACTCAGTGCTAATACGGCATGGCAAAATAAATGGAGTTAATCTTAACTGATTCCAACATGTTATAAAATTTATAATAGGTCATTCAACTTTTTCACGAAAGAAGGATTTTTTTGATTACGACTACCACTAAGATGTTCAATGTTACGATTTTTACCGTAAAAGATTAGTCCATTTTCTAAATGCATTTTGTAGTGACAACCTTTTGCAAACTTAATATCTGGGTGCAGACATTTCTTTTCATCACTACATTCATTATACCTTGAACAGCAACCGAAACTTTCTACCGATTCGTTCGTATAACATCGTTCGAAAACAACTTTGATATTATCTATTATCTGTATTGCTACACTTTCATCAAATGTTAATTTCCCCCAATAGACTTCAGAAGTTGTATATTTTACTTCGTTCTGCAATCCAAAAAGATCTATGTATTTTTTTGATAATTCCATCCTTGTTTCCTTATTCTTTGATTGCTTAACTCTTATCACAGCAGAATTGCACAACAAAATAGTTTCATAACCTTTATTAGGTCTTAATTCATATCTTTTTATTGTGGGATCAAAGAAACTATTATCTTTTGCAAGTTCTTTAATGCAAACATTTACATGTCTTTCAATGTTAATTTTAAATTCGTCAATATTCATTTTCTTGTTTCTCCTGAAATATCAGTCTTATAAATTCATTTTCATCTATAATCTCCAAATGTTGACCTTCTTCTATAAGTTCATTAGCCCGTCTTGTCTTGCTGCTTTGCTTGTTATCGACGAACCTTGCAAAATCTTGTACGCCCATTACTAAGAAATTTGTGCTCTTATTAATGGTGTTCGATACAAAGCCGCCATTGCTTACTACTATTTGTGCTGCTGTTTGTCTTGTCATGCTAATCAATGTTCCTGTAAAAACTACATTTTTAGCACTGAATACCCCCTCAGCATTAATGCATTCTTTTGAAAGTTCAGTAAGTACAATTTTATCATACTTCCCTTTCCTTATTCCTGGATATGGGTTAGAAACAGAGCACGGACAATATGTGGAACAATTAAGGATCCCCATTTGTAAATCTATTTTTTTAGCCAAATCGCCAATGGAATCACAACCATGGTATTTACATGCATCAAGAAAGATCTGTCCACAAATTCTTGCATCATCGTGGGCATCATGATGATTAAATATGTACCCAAGATAGTTTCCGATATTTTTCAATGTATAATTTATTTGCTTATCCCAAGTTTTTCTTGCGACACTACAAGTGCATACAAATTCAATACTTGGATAATCCAAGTTATAGCAATCTAACAATTGCCGTAAAACGCTAATATCAAAACTTGCATTGTGGGCAACCAATATTCTGTTATTTATAAGGTGGTAAATTTCATCCCATATCTTGTTAAATTCCGGTTTACCGATAATGTCGGGCTCTTTTATGCCATGAATTTGTACGTTATATGGATTGAAATAATTTAGATGTGGGGGAGGGCAAACTATCCATTCAAGCTCATTGGTAATCTTACCATCTTCAAACAAAATCAATGCCACAGCACAGACGCTTGCACGTTTCTCATTTGCTGTTTCAAAGTCAATCGAAACGAAATCTATTGCCATATTACCTCCCCCACCAATAAGTATCTTAGTAGAGTAGGGCGGTTATCCAGATACAGCCGATCTAGGTTTGTTTTGCCCCCGTTTGGTGCCTAGTTTCCCTTTAGCACCACACTATTTCAATCATTATATAATGTAATATCGCATAGTTCCTAAAATCAGTCAATCATTGACTTCAGGAAGTAATGACTTGTGGTTTTCTTTACACCGGCTGTCAATAATACTTCGTCTTATGACAATGACAATTTAATTTACCGACACTCTCTCGCGGCTTTAAAAATGGATGTGAATCCAAACTTGTTTGGCATCGGCGGTGAAGCGCTTGATATGTGCTTATATTGCTTAGAAGATTACGTAATCTACTGTTTATCAATACAGGTCATATTTTACCAATCGACCGTCAAGACCACCATTGAAAAGTTGTTTTTTCCACGATGTCTTCAAACCGACATTCTTTATATATTTGCGGTCACCAAAGTAAATATAGGCGGTCGAACCATTACAGCGTTGCTTGAGAAAATCACCCAAATTTTTATAAAAACTGCCAAGATCCAGGTTTTTACCCATTCTGATCCCGTAAGGGGGGTTGCAGACAATTACTTTTCCTTCGATTTGCTCGATATCAAAAACATCTTTTTGTTCGATTTTAATGACATTCTTCTTGTCAATCACAGAGCAATTTTCTGTCGCGAATTTGGTGGCTTCAAAATCAATATCACTTCCGGCAATGATATTAGGTGGTAGTTGTATTATTTTTTCCAGTCCTTCTGCTTTAATCTGTTCCCAGAGTGAATTATCGAAATCAGGCAGCGCTTCGAACCCGAATTTCTCGCGTAAAAATGCGGAAGGAATCCGGGATGCGTGCATGAATGCCTCACAAAGCAATGTTCCTGAGCCGCAGAGTGGATCGTACAATGGAACATGACCATCCCATCCTGAGTGTTTTATGATAGCTGCCGCTAATGTCTCAATCATAGGTGCTTCTACGCTATTCTTGCGGTATCCGCGTCTGTGGAGAGAACCTCCGGATGTATCAATACTGATCGTAGCTTTATTGTTTTCAATATGCAGGTTTAACCAGACATCAGGGTTTCTTGAGTCAATTGAAGGACGTATGCCGCCGGTAAGTTCCCGGAAGTAATCAACAACCGCGTCTTTCAAACGAAGAGCGGCAAATTTTGAGTGATTAATAGTGCTGTTGGATACTGATGCAAAAACAGCAAAAGTTTTGGAAGTATCTAAAAAATCTTCCCAGTGGATCTCTAACGATTTATCATATAAATATTTATCGGAATGACAATTAAATGATATCAATGGTGCAAGAACACGGTTAATCAGGCGGGAATGATAATTAATTGAGTATAGCACTTTTCGATTTGCAGTGAAATACAGACCACGGTAAACTGGAGATATTTCCAACGCTCCCAGGGAGCCAAGTTCTTCTTCTGCAATATCCTTTATATCATCTGATACAAGTGCAAAATAACGTTTTGTTCTCTGGTAGTTGTACATCGCGAAGTCCAATAATTTTAGCCTCAAGAAGATAATGAGTTACATACAAACACGCCGGAAAGAATAGTCGGTATAAAATTTTCGGGGGAAATTTCCCGGACATTCTTCATTCTTATATAACGGGAGCCATAACCTGCTGATATGAAGCGAAGATTAAAGGCCTTACGTACTGGTATCAGTGGCTTCATTAGATCCGGCGTATAAGAGTTTTTACGCTGGTGCGCCGTAGAAATATTTATATGATATATGGGGAAAATTTGCAAACTGCCAAACTACCACGAATCTTTGTCAAGAGATCAATATTTTGTTGTATATATTCTGCAATCAGATTATAATGCGCCCCCAAGTGTCCCCCGTATATAGGTAAAATCTTTTCTTTTTATCCTTAACCGGAGGGTGCCTTATTTTACCTGAAAATCCCATTTCCCCTTTTCCGATTACAAAGGGGGAGGAGGATTTACGCTATCCTTTGTGTTGGCATGCGGGATGCGAGGTCGCATAAATTTTTCAAATGTGACTATGTTGGGCTGATATAAAGGTTCTAATTAAAATTTATAGTTGTTCAATTATTTTTACGAAAGGAGTTTGAAGGGTGAATGTATTAATTTTCGGACCTAACGGGAGTGGCAAAGGTACACAGGGAGCGATTGTACAGAAAAAGTATGGTATGCCCCATATAGAAACAGGCGTGATCTTCAGGGATAATATCTCCAAAGGGACTGATCTGGGGAAGAAAGCAAAGACCTATATTGACCAGGGAGAACTGGTCCCCGATGATATCACTGTTCCCATGATTTTAAACCGCCTCAAAGAAGATGACTGCAAAAAGGGATGGCTTCTAGATGGCTTTCCACGAAATTTGCCCCAGGCGGAGGCTCTCTCTAAGGCCCTCGAAAAAGAGGGGATGAAGCTTGACTATGTAATTGAGATTGTTCTCGACAGAGATACCTCCAAGAAACGAATTATGGGAAGAAGACTGTGTGCCGGTGATAACAATCATCCCAATAATATCTATATTGATGCCATTAAGCCGGCCGAGAAGGATGGAAAGGTGGTATGCCGGGTTTGTGGTTGTGAGAAGCTTTCGACCCGTGCTGATGATCAGGATGAGGGCGCTATTGATAAGAGGCACGGTATCTACTACTGTACAAAAACAGGGACGATGGCGGCGGTAAATTACTTCAAAGAAAGGGTAAAGGTAATCGGGGTGGATGGTCTTCCGGGTGTCAAGGAAGTCTCCGAGGATCTTCTCCGAAAATTAGTGTAGTATTTATATGGTACGCTCTTAACCCAGCCTCTTCCTCCATGTCCTTGGATGAAGAGGCTGCTTGCTTCTTGAGTCTTATGCTTTTTTTCAACTGTTAATTGATAGTAATTGTATTAATATGAATGATGTTTTCCGGACTGATCCGGCCGGATGCTGCTCGAAAAAGCGCTTACGCCGCATTGATAATATTTATGGGGCAGGTAGATTCCGATTTCTTTTTCAGGCAGGCCATGAGCGGCGAGGAGAAGAACCATGGCGCTTATAACATCGTAATACGGTGAAGTATATTTGCTGTTGATTGTCTCAAAAGGAATTGATAATGAGGATATTGGGTCTTGATTACGGCAGTAAGAGAATTGGTGTTGCTATTTGTGATGAGTTAGGCATTATCGCCCAGGCCCTTGGTACCATTACGAGAAAGAATCGAAGGCAGGACTTGCAGGCAATAGATGAATTTATTAAAAAGTACGATGTTGAAAAAATCGTTATCGGTTACCCGATAAGGCTCGACGGGACCGAGGGGATTCAGTGTGAAAAAACTAATCAATTTATTAAGATACTTGAATCCAATTTTCCCCTTCCTGTGATCAGATGGGAAGAAGCCCTGACTACAAAGGACGCGGAAAGCATCCTTATAGAGACTAATACGCGCAGGAAAAAGAGAAAAAATGTGGTGGATAAAATCGCTGCCGGCCTAATCCTTCAGGGGTACCTGAATTCTCTGAACCCTTCTTAAATGGCCGGCCTGTTTGACTCGAAATAAAGGAAATGTTTGTGAGATGCTAAGATCGGTAAAGAGATATAATATATTATTAACCGTCATGATACTCATGGTTTCCGTTTTTTCATGGCTCTCTTTCCGTTACTATGCTGCAGCTCCGTTAGACAATCAAAATAAAACCTCCATGGTCAATATCCCGAGAGGAACCGGTTTCTTTGAAGTTGCCGATATTCTTTATAAGGCAGGAATGATAAAGGATAGGCCATTTTTTTATCTACTGGCCGTATTAAAAAATGCCCCCAAATGTATCAAGGCAGGGGAATATGAATTTTTAAGCTCCATGTCTCCCACAGAGATCATAGATAAACTTGTCAGAGGTGACGTTAAAAAATCCGGTGTCCTTATTCCTGAAGACCTTACACTGCGAGAAATTGTTGCCCGCCTGGTTTCTAAGGGACTTGTTAATGGGGATGAGTTTATGGTACTTGCGGGAGATCCATCGTTTCTTGATACTTTGGGTATAGAGGGGCCCAGCGTGGAGGGATATTTATATCCCGATACGTATTGGTTTACCCAAACTATGGGGGCAAGGAAGATCATCGAGATCATGGTGAATCAATTCTGGAAAAAGCTTACCCCGGAGATGATAAGCAGGGCAGAAAAATTAGGATTGACAGTATCGGAATTTGTTACGTTCGCTTCCATAGTCGGAAAGGAATCGGGGTCTAAAGAGGAAAAATCCCTGATATCCGCCGTTTTTCACAACCGCTTGAAAAGGAACATGAAGTTGCAGAGTGATCCTACAGCAGTCTATAACTGCGGGAATTTTAACGGAAATATTACAAGAGCTGACTTAAGAAGAGATACACCTTATAATACATACAGGATAGATGGCCTGCCGCCCAGTCCTATCGCTAATCCCGGCTTCGATTCGTTATATGCGGTCGTTTATCCTGCAAACGTTGACTATCTTTATTTTGTATCCCAAAATGATGGTTCCCACCATTTTTCATCCAGCCTTTCCGCTCACAATCGGGCGGTCTTAGAATATCGAAATAAAATGAAAAAAAAGTAAAATTTTTTCTTGACAAGCCATTATTTCGTCTTTATAGTTGGCTCAGTGGAGCAAAGTGGATTGTTGTGGAGGAAATCTTCCAAATGTCTGTCTTCAGGGGCCAATATTATCACGGTATAGATGCCAAGGGGAGGATCATTTTCCCTGCGAAACTGCGCGAGGTCTTTGCGGATAAGGATGATAACAGACTGGTCATCACAAACTGGGACGGTTATCTAATGGCTTTTCCCTATGAAGAATGGAGGGGAATAGAGGAGAAGGTTGGTCACTATTCTCTCTTACGAAAAGAGGTCAGAGATTTTCAGCGCTTTTTCATGTCAGGTGCCGTTGACTGTTCTCTTGACAGCCAGGGAAGAGTTCTAATCCCGTCCAATTTGAGGGAATACGCAAAGCTCGGAAAAGATATCGTCCTGGCAGGTATGATCAGGGTGATCGAGATATGGAACAGAGAGCGTTTCGAGGAAGCGATGAAAAGAACCGGTGAAGATACTGACAGTTTCGGTAAGTTCATGGCTGATTTAGGAATATAATCGCTATCGCTGGTAAGTGATCTATGACCGATAGCCAATTTCATACGCCGGTCATGGTGAGGGAGGTTGTTGAATCCCTTCTTTGGAAACGGGGGGGGATTTACCTCGACGGGACACTGGGAGGAGGGGGGCATGCCTTCGAGATACTGGAAAAAACATCACCCGATGGCACACTTATCGGGATTGACATTGATGACGATGCTCTCCTGGAATCTGAGAAATGCTTAAAGTCCTTTGGCAACAGAAAAATTCTGTTAAAGGCCAGTTATGCAGACATCGGCAATATTTTAACTTATCTTAACGTTCCCAAGGTTGACGGAATTCTCCTTGACTTGGGCGTTTCATCTTATCAGTTTAAAACGGCAGAGAGGGGATTCAGCTTTTCTTTATCAGCACCTCTCGATATGCGTATGGATCGCAGCCGTGGAAAGAAAGCTTATGATCTTATAAACACCCTTCCGGATAAAGAGTTAGAAAAAATAATCAGAGATTATGGCGAGGAGATAATGGCTTCAAGAATTGTAAAGGCGATCTCCGCAAAAAGGAAACAAACTCCGATAAGGACGACGGCTGAACTTGCGGCCATTATTGTTGAATCATTACCCTTCCGGTTCAAACGAAAAAGAATACATCCGGCAACAAAAACCTTCCAGGCAATTAGAATAGCTGTTAATGACGAGCTTTTAAACCTCAGCAAAGCGATAAACAGCGGTATTGATATGCTCAACAGGGGGGGAAGATTTTCCATTATCTCCTTCCATTCTCTGGAAGACAGGATTGTAAAGAATTCTTTTCGCTTATGGGAGAAAGGTTGCATCTGTCCTCCCGATCTTCCTGTATGCTCCTGTGGGGGAGAAAAAAAATTGAAGGTACTAACCAGGAAACCTGTTACTCCATCTGATGTTGAGATTACATCCAACCCAAGTGCGAGAAGTGCCAAGCTAAGAACGGCGGAGAGGATATGAGCAATGCCGCAAGTAGAAGCTATTAGGCAGGGTGTCCATAACAATGGGCAAGTGTTTGCAAGAGTAAAGTTTTCTACTTTTATTCTTGTTGCTGCCGTCTTTATGGCCGTGGCCTTAATTTATGTATGGTCGCGCACACAGATGACAAAGCTCGAATACCAGGTGGCAGAGGAGATAAGTATTAGAGAGCAGCTCTTAGAAGAGCAGAGAAGACTGAAAGTTGAATACGCAACCCTGAAATCGCCACAGCGTATCGAGGCAATTGCGAGAGACAAACTCCAGATGTCTTACCCTGGGAGTGAGCAGGTTATCTTTCTTAAATAACTGCAATTGTTAAGTGAGGTTGTAAGATGACCAGAGAAAGAGGGAAATGGTTGAAATTCAGGATAGTAAGCCTGGTGGTATTTTTTCTGATCCTCTTTATCGCTCTGTTATCAAGGGCATTACAACTACAGGTCTTTTCCTGTAAGACACTAAAACAAAGGGCCGAAAATCAGCATGTTGTAACCTTATCCCTCCTGCCTGAGAGAGGTATAATCTTTGACCGAAACGGGGAGAAGCTGGCGGCAAGTATCAGGGCAGATTCTGTCTGTGCTGCTCCGGTCAAGGTGAAAAATCCCCGTGGTGTTGCTGAGCAAATAGCCTCCCTTCTTCGTATGGATAGAGATACTGTACTGAAAAAAATTTCCGGTAATAAAAAGTTCTGCTGGCTGGCAAGAAAAATAAATCCCGCTCAGGCGGTAGCTGTAGACAAGCTGAATATTGACGGTATATTTTTAATTAAAGAACCGAAACGCTTCTATCCTAATGGGGAATTGGCAGGTCATCTTCTTGGATTTGTCGGTGTAGACTCCAATGGTCTTGCAGGGCTGGAACATGGATATAATAGTTATCTGGAGGGAACACCGGAAAAGTTGACCTGGGCAAGAGATGCCAAGGGAAGAAAGCTTTTCCCCCGGGTTGAAAAATCCGTCACAGCAGAGGATAAAGGTTACAATCTCATCTTAACCATTGACAGCCGGATTCAGTATCTTGTGGAATCTCAGCTGAGGGAGGCTATAAGGGAGAGAGAAGCAAAAGGAGGTTATGCCATCGTTATGGATCCTAAAACAGGTGAAATACTGGCGTTGGCTGATGGACAGCCGTTCGATCCTAACAAACACACTTTCAGTAAAGTGAAAAACGGGGCGATTAGTGACTGTTTTGACCCGGGATCGACCTTTAAACCATTTCTTGTGGCAGGAGCCCTCGAAGAAGGTGTCATTAGAGAAAGCGACAAGCTTAATTGCGAAAACGGGAGATATGTAGTGGGAGGCAAGGTTATCCACGAGGCACAAAGAAAGAAACATAACATGCTTTCTTTACATGATGCGATCAAATATTCCAGTAACATCGGTGCTGTTAAGGTCTCTGAGATACTGGGAAAAGAGAAGTTTTATAAGTACATAGAGAAATTCGGGTTTGGTTCCAAGACGGGTATCGATCTTCCTGGTGAGTCTACCGGAATTCTCAGGCCGTTGCATAACTGGACAAATGTTGATGCGGCGACCATTGCCTTTGGGCAGGGTATTTCAGTTACGGCCATCCAGTTAATAAGAGCTCTTGCGGCTATAGCTAATGACGGCGTATTAATGCAACCGTATGTCGTAAGGGGATTGGTAGACAATAAGGGGCAAATTGTTAAGGTGAATAGGCCAACCGTGGTAAGGAGGGTTATTTCTCCTGACACGGCGAAGAGACTTACCGCCATACTGACGGATGTGGTAGGTGATGAAGACGGTACAGGCAAAAATGCACGTATCACCAATGTATCTGTAGCCGGGAAAACAGGAACATCACAGAAATTTGATTTTATACGGAAAGTTTATTCGTCTGAAAGGGTCAGGACGTCCTTCATGGGATTTTTCCCTGCCGAGGATCCGCAGGTAGTTATTCTAATTGTCCTTGATGAACCCCAGAAGGGAAAGTGGGGAGGTGTGGCCGCCGCTCCTGTTTTCAAAAATATTGGCGAACAGATAATAACAACATGTTTTAAAACAAATATTAGAGAAGTCTCTCCTCCAGTCCCCGTTCTCGGGGAAGAAAAGATAGGTGGCAAAGTCAAACTTGTCTCTACGGAGGAGATGATAATGGAAAATGCTGTTGCGGAGGATGTTGATGAGGAGGTAATGCCGGATTTCAGAGGAATGACCATAAGGGAAGCGCTGAAGCAGTCGAAGAAAAGAGGTATAGAACTCAATGTGACAGGAAGCGGCTGGGCGGTAAGTCAGGAACCGTCTCCAGGTGTCTCAATAAGTGACCATCATTCCTGTACCGTTTCCTTTGCTGCAGGTGATTGAATCAATATGGATTTATCACATTTAATAAAGGGCATTGATATATCTAAGGTCTCTGGTGATCTTAGCGGCGAAGTCTCTTCTCTTTGCTATAATTCGAAAAAGTGTGAAGGAAATTCTCTTTTTGTAGCTATTTCCGGTTTTAAGTCCGACGGGCATAATTATATTCCTGAGGCCATAGCGCGGGGTGCAAGGTTTATTGTTCATGAAAAAAATTCTGTTTTGTTTCCCGGGGTAACGACCATAAGGGTTGCAGACAGTCGCCGGGCACTGGGAATTCTTGCGAAGAATTTTTATCTTCACCCGTCTTCTCACATGTTTCTGGTCGGCGTTACCGGGACAAACGGAAAGACAACAGTAACCTATTTACTGGAATCTATCTTCAGGGCAGCAGGTTTGTCTGTGGGGGTGCTGGGAACGGTTAATTATAGATTCAGGGGAAAGGTATTACTATCACCCAATACAACCCCGGAGTCATTCGAGATGCAGAGGATTTTGAAAGAAATGGCAGATGACGGGGTTACCCATGTCATTGCGGAAGTTTCCTCCCATGCCATTGACTTAAAAAGGGTTGACGAATGCGCCTTCAATTTAGGAATCTTTACCAACCTTTCCGCAGAGCATCTTGATTATCACAAGACTATGGAGAGTTACTTCCAGGCCAAGAGAAGATTTTTTCAGGAGGTTCTTCCTGCCGGAGGGGAAAAATACGGGATGATCGTAAACGCGGATGACGCCTGGGGGCAAAGACTTATAAAAGAGAGCACGATATCATCCCTGACATTTGGAATCGAAAACAGATCCGATGTCACGGCAGAGGAATTTAACATCTCTTCAGAGGGGATAAAGACAACGATTCGTACAGATGAGTCTCCATTTGTTGTATCCTCTCCTTTGCTGGGCAGGTTCAATCTTTACAATATATTGGCTGCTGCTGCAGCGGCAGTCTCTCTTCATATTCCTGAAAGGTGTATCCGAGAGGGTATTGAGAACTTCAAAAATGTGCCGGGACGTCTGGAGGTAATCAGCAAATCGGGGCAACCTCAAGTGTTCGTGGATTATGCTCACACTTCCGATGCTTTAAGAAAGGTGCTGGAGAACTTATCTGAGTTTAAGAGGGGGAAAATTATCACCGTTTTTGGGTGTGGCGGCGACAGGGATAGGGAGAAGCGGCCGCTCATGGGGGAGGCCGCCACGACGTTATCCGACCTTACGATACTGACTTCAGATAACCCCCGCACGGAGGAACCGATGGAGATTATCAGGGAAATAGAAATGGGTATTCATGCCCATTCAACAATAAGATACGCCCCTGATGCTCTCAACAGGAATATTCAGGGAAAAGTCTACCTGGTGATTCCTGACCGAAGAACGGCCATTGAGAAGGCAATTTCCCTTGCTGACAGATTAGATATCGTCCTTATCGCGGGAAAGGGTCATGAGGATTACCAGATTATTGGAGATCAGCGGCTTCCCTTTGACGACAGGGAAGTTGCCGGAGAAGTAATAAACCGGCTATGGGCAGAGTGATTAAATGGAGGAATCCGCAATCTATAAATCTGATTTTACAATTCTTGCGGGGCACGAAATTTTAAAGTCTACCGGGGGAGCCCTGATCATGGGTAGTGCCGACAGGGTATTTCACGGAGTGTCTACAGATTCGAGAGATGTATCAGAAGGGAACCTCTTTATCCCTCTCAAGGGAGAGAGATTTGATGGGCATGACTTTCTTGGTGTTGCTATGAGGGGAGGGGCTGCCGGATTTCTCATCCAAAGAGAATTGTTAAACAATGAGGAATTTAAAGACTTAACCGTAATTCGTGTAGAGGATACCCTTCGGGCACTCGGGGACATCGCTCACTTCTGGCGGGAGAAATTCAGTTTCCCAGTCATTGCCATTACAGGAAGTTCGGGAAAAACGACTACCAAGGAGATGGTTGCCTGCATTGCCGGGCTTACAAAAAAAGTGCTCAGGACAGAGGGGAATTTTAATAACCTTATTGGTCTTCCCCTGACCATCTTTCGGATGAACGATCAGCATGATCTCGCTATTCTGGAAATGGGGACAAATACACCGGGGGAGATTGGTAAACTGACGCGTATTGCCGAGCCTGATATAGGACTCATTACTAATATCGGTCCTGCCCATTTAGAGGGACTCAAGTCTCTTGATCTTATCAGGGAAGAGAAGGGAGATCTTTTTCAGAACATGCGAAGAAGAGGCATTGCCATTATCAACCGTGACGATGATGAAGTGAATATATTGGACAGTCGCCGGCAGGGAAGGCGGATGACTTTCGGAATTGAGAAAGACGCTGATATATCGGCAGAGAACATCAGCACAAGGGGAGAACGGGGGGTAAGTTTTACCCTTAAAATAGATGGGATAGGACGAGAGCTTACTATGGCCGTGGTGGGCCGGCACAACATCTATAATGCCCTTGCCGCTGCCGCTTCTTGCCGAGCTCTGGGTATAGAACATCAGATAATATGCCGGGGTTTATCATCCTTCAGGCCCATTCCCGGCCGCATGAAGGTTCACCGATTAAAAAACGGGGCATTTTTGATTGACGATACCTACAATGCCAATCCGGCATCGGTCCGCGAGGCACTGAAAACGCTGAAGTGGTTAAAAGAAGACCATAATAGTACGGTAATCATGGCTGATATGCTTGAATTAGGGGAAAAGGTGGAGGAGATGCACGAATATATCGGTTCTCTCATGGCAGAAACCGGGGTGGGTAACATTTTCCTCAGAGGAAATTTCCCCCGTGTCACTGCCCGCGGAGCCGTAAAAAGAGGTTTCTCGGGCAATCTTTTTTTCTATGAAACCCCGGAAGAGGTTGTGGCCTACCTTCAGTCATCTTTAAAGAAAGGGGATTGGATTCTGGTCAAAGGATCAAGGAAGATGAAAATGGAGGAGATCACCGGGGAAATTATCCGGGCATTTGGTGTTATGGAAGGTTGTTGTTGCTAACTAAAAATTAAGGGAATTTAAAGTGCTTTATCATCTCTTATACCCACTGCATGTTCAATACTCTTACTTTAACGTATTTCGATACATTACGTTCAGGACAATTTTTGCCACGATTACGGCAATGGTGATCTGCTTTGTCATCGGCCCCTGGTTGATCCGGAAGCTTCATGACCTCCAGATCGATCAGCCCATCAGGGAAGACGGCCCGGGTTCGCATATGTCAAAAAAGGGAACTCCGACCATGGGCGGAGTTCTGATTATCTTTGCTGTTGTTATTTCTACGATCCTCTGGACGAATCTAACTGTTGATTATATATGGCTTGTCTTGCTCGTAACCCTTGGTTATGGTCTTATCGGTTTTATGGACGACTATCGAAAACTTATAAATGGTAACTCTCATGGAATTTCGGGAAAAGCCAAGTTAGGGGGGGAAATCATTATTGCTCTTTTTATCAGCCTTATCCTCTATAGAAAAGCTGGTTTTACCTCCTCTGTCACCATCCCTTTTTTTAAAACTATTTTACTCGATCTCGGGTGGTGGTACGTGATACTTGCCAGTTTCATTATTGTGGGCGCTGCCAATGCAGTCAATCTGACAGATGGACTGGACGGTCTGGCCATAGGTCCCGCAATTACTTGCTTCATGACCTATCTCATCTTTGCCTATGCGGCAGGTAACATTAAAATTGCCAATTACCTGCAGATCCCCTACGTTGCAGGGACAGGGGAACTCAGCATTTTCTGTGGTGCTATTGTCGGGGCAGGCATCGGCTTCCTCTGGTACAATACTTATCCGGCTCAGGTTTTTATGGGGGATGTGGGTTCCCTGTCCCTCGGTGGTGCTCTGGGGACCATTGCAATTTTAACAAAACAGGAAATTCTCCTTGCCATTGTTGGAGGGGTCTTTGTGTTGGAAACCCTTTCCGTTATCTTTCAGGTTGGCTGGTTTAAGATATCCCGGGGGAAGCGCATCTTCAGAATGGCACCGCTTCACCACCATTTTGAACTAAAGGGATGGGCGGAACCTAAAGTTATTGTGAGGTTTTGGATCATCTCTATTCTACTTGCTCTTCTTGCTATCAGTACTCTGAAATTGAGGTAAAAGAAGAGAGATTGGGGTTATTGTGGAGCTGGCAGGTAAAAGAATATTAATTGTCGGTCTCGGCAAGACAGGCATTGCTACCGCCCGTTTTCTTACAGGCCAAGGTGCCATAGTTATCGTAACTGATGAAAAACCATTTTCAGAATGGAGTGATACTCTGACTGAGTTCAAATCTCTTCGTACAGAGCCGGAAATCGGCAGATATGGCACTGATTCTCTGTTACGGACGGATATGGTTATCCCCTCTCCCGGCGTACCTCCTTCCAATGAGATTATATCTGAGGCGGTAAGGAGAAAGATACCTGTTCTCAGTGAGATTGAACTTGCCTGGCGGTTCCTGAAACGTCCCGTAATCGCTATTACCGGTACTAACGGAAAGACAACTACAACCACTCTCATAGGGGAGATTCTGAAAAAGAGCGGGAAAAAGGTCTCGGTGGGGGGGAATATCGGTAACCCGCTGATCGCCTATGTTGAGGGGAAACAGGATGACGATTACGTGGTGGTTGAGGTCAGCAGTTTTCAGTTACAATGGGCTCAACATTTCCGACCTTTCGTATCGGTTCTTCTGAACATTACCTGTGACCATGTCAATTATCACGGCACCTTTGAGGCGTATTGCCTGGCCAAGGAAAGGATATTTGAGAATCAGACGACAAGGGATCTTGCCATCCTTAATGCCGACGATGCCCGGTCAAATCTCTTGTCAAAAAGGATTGTCGCCAGAGTCCGGCAGTTCAGTTCATCTGCAACATTGAACGAAGGTATGTTTATCCACGGTGAATCACTGTTATATTGTACTAACGGGAAGAAAGAGGAATATCCCATCTCCATGGTTAAAATCCCCGGGAGACATAATATAGAAAATGTCATGGCGGCAGTGATTGCTGTCAGGGAATGCGGATGCTCGCCTGACGACATTATAAGAGCTGTTGGGGAATTTAAAGGAATACCGCACAGGATAGAATTTGTAGACGAAAAAAACTCTGTGGCGTTTTACAATGATTCCAAGGGGACCAATGTAGATGCGGTGATGAGAGCACTGGAAATCTTTTCCAGGCCAATTATTTTACTTATGGGAGGCAGGGATAAGGAGGGTGATTTCCGGACACTGATTCCTCGCTTGAAAGAGAAGGTCAAGGAACTGCTTCTGTTCGGTGAGGCAAGGGACAGGATAAACACCCTGATTGGGGATGTGGTTAGAACCACACTGGTTACTACGCTCGGAGAAGCAATCGAGATAGCTTGGCAGCATTCATCTGCCGGTGATATTGTCCTGCTCTCTCCAGGGTGTGCAAGTTTTGACGAGTTTTCAGATTATCGGGCAAGAGGAAGCTTTTTTAAAGAGGTGGTAAGAAAACTGTGAGCAGCTTTTCTGAAAAGAAACCGGATGTTATCTTACTTCTTGTAACGTTGTGCCTGGTTATCGTCGGCACTGCCATGGTATATAGCTCGAGTTCTATCCTTGCGATGGAGCGGTACAATGATGGACAGTATTTTATTAAGAAGCAGATTATTTTCGTTTTCCTCGGACTGGGAATTATGGTTTTGCTGACAAGGTTTCCTTACTATCATTTAAGAAAATTGGCCTATCCCGGTGTCTTACTGTCGGTGTTTCTCCTTGGAATGCTTCTATTCTCACCAATGGGTGTTAGAGCTGCCGGAGGTGCCAGGCGATGGCTGAGTATATTTGGATTTTCATTCCAGGTCACGGAAATGGTCAAGGTCTTAGTGGTCATGTTTCTTGCTCATTTCCTCGCGAAACAGGCAGATCATCTAACTGAATTCAAACGGGGGGTTATGATCCCTCTGCTCATTACATCATTTATTATCGGGCTGATTATGCTGGAGCCGGATTTTGGCACGTCAGTTATCGTATTCAGCATCTTTATGCTGATGCTCTATCTTTCTGGAAGCAGAATCCTGCACATTGCCGGTATAGCAGCGGTGTTTGCTCCTGTCGGCTTATGGCTGCTTGTCCAAAAGGATTACCGCATGGACAGGTTGAAGGGTTTTTGGGACCCGTGGAAAGACCCTCTCCATTCCGGATTTCATATTATTCAATCACTCCTTTCTTTTGGTTCCGGTGGCGCCTTTGGTGTGGGGGTTGGCGATGGCATGCAGAAGCTGTTCTATCTTCCTGAGCCACATACCGACTTTATCCTGGCAGTTATCGCCGAGGAAATGGGTTTTATCGGTGTGGCCGTTGTCATCTTCCTCTTTACCGTTTTTATTTTTCGGGGTTTCCTTATTTCTTTTAATGCTCCCGACCTTTTCGGAACCCTTCTGGCGGCAGGACTGACCATGATCATTGCCCTTGAGGCAATTATCAATATTGCCGGGGTGATGGGATTGATCCCCGTCAAGGGATTGGCCCTCCCATTTATCAGTTATGGTGGGACATCGCTAATTATGTCTCTCTCGGCGGTGGGGATTCTTTTGAGTATTTCTTCTCAGGTAGGCACAGGGACACAAAGACGTAAGGGCACGAAGAAATTTTGATGACTTTAGGAACTGGCTGTGAAGATTATTATTGCTGGAGGAGGAACGGGAGGTCACCTTTTTCCCGGGATTGCATTAGCGGAAGAGTTCTTAAAGAGAGACCCCCAGAATAAAATTCTGTTCATTGGAACCGACAGAGGACTGGAAAAGAGTATCCTAAGCGGGGAGGGATTTCCTTTGCGTACTCTGCATATGGAAGGGATCAAAGGCAAAGGATTTATGAAAAAGGTAAGTGCCCTGCTTAAGATTCCCGGAAGTTTGCTCAGATCTTTCAGGATTATTCGTGAGTTCCGTCCGGAGATCGTCATCGGTGTTGGTGGCTATGTATCCGGACCTGCCGTGATAGTGGCACATTTTATGGGCATCAAAACATTTCTGGCGGAACAAAACCTCCTGCCGGGGATTACCAACAGGATACTGGGGAAATTTGTGGACAGGTCATTTTTAACCTTTAATGAAACAAAAAAGTGGTTCCCGGGGGAAAAGGTGCTGGTTACCGGAAATCCCATCAGAGCCGCGTTTTTTTCGAGGATCGTAGAGCAGGAAGAAGAAATCAGGAAGAAAGGAAATCTCTTTACAATTCTTGTCTTTGGCGGGAGCCAGGGCGCCCATGCCATCAATACAGCAGTTATCGGTGCGATTGAACATTTGGAGGATATAAGAAGTAAACTAAGATTCATACACCAGACAGGTCATAACGACTTGGAAGAGGTGTCAAAGGCTTATCAGTCTTATGGGATCGGGGCGGAGGTATTACCTTTCATTATGGATATGGCTTCGGTTTTTAAAGAGGCGGATTTAATTATCTGCAGAGCAGGAGCTACAACCGTCGCCGAGATCACAGCGAGTGGCAAGGCATCCATTATGATACCCTTCCCTTTTGCTGTAGGAGACCACCAGACAAAAAATGCCGAAGCCCTTGTAAAGGCAAAAGCGGCGGAAATGATCCCGGAAAAAAAACTGACAGGTAAAGGATTAGCCGAGGCTATTAAACGGTTTTACCGCCACCCGGAGACGCTCAGGGAGATGGAGGCAAGGTCGGTTAGCATGGGCAATATTAGAGCGGCGGCGGACATTGTGGATTCATGTATGGCAATCGTAAAGGGTTAAATCGGATGAATGAGATGGATCGCGATAGAATAGTCGGCATGGCGAGAAGGATAAAACGCATACATTTTGTAGGGGTAGGCGGTATCGGTATGAGCGGCATTGCGGAGGTGCTTCTCAACCTTGGTTACACAATAAGCGGATCAGATCTCAGTTTGTCCGATATTACCGGGCGCCTGACATCTCTGGGTGCCAAAATTTTCACCGGCCATCATGCCTCTCATATCGGTGATGCAGACGTGGTTGTCACATCAACCGCTGTGAAAGCTGATAATCCGGAGGTATTAGAGGCACATAAAAGAAATATTCCGGTTATACCAAGGGCAGAGATGCTTGCCGAACTGTTGAAAATGAAGTTTTCCATAGCCGTATCGGGAAGTCACGGAAAAACAACAACAACTTCCATGGTGGCTACTGTCCTTGCTCATGGCGGACTTGATCCTACCATGGTGATCGGCGGAAAGCTGGTCAGTATCGGCAGCAATGCAAAAATGGGAAAGGGTGCAATCATTGTGGCAGAGGCCGACGAAAGTGACGGTTCTTTCCTGAAACTGTCTCCTTCCCTTGCCGTTATTACCAATATAGATCTCGAGCATCTTGATTATTACCGGGATATCGAAGAGATCAAGGACGCTTTCATTCAATTTGCCAATAGTGTTCCTTTTTACGGTCCTGCAATACTCTGCTTTGACGATAAGCATGTTAAAGAGATACTTCCTAAGATAAAGAGAAGAACCGTTACCTACGGTCTTACCTCCCCGTCGGACTATCAGGCAAGGGATATATCGTTTACCGGTTCTTCCACCTGTTTTTCTCTATATCACCAGGATAGTCTTATGGGAGAGATAGTGCTGAATGTTCCCGGGTTGTTCAATGTTTACAATGCCCTGGCGGTGATTGCCGTAGCCCGCGAACTCGATATGGGATTCCAGAGTATCAGAGGAGGGATTAAAAGTTACGATGGAGTTCAGCGTCGGCTGGAGGTCAAGGGAAAGGTCAAAGGAATCACTGTAGTTGATGATTATGGACATCATCCGACTGAAATCAGAGCAACCCTTGCCGCAGCAAGACAGGTGTGGAAGGGGAGGATTATTACGATATTCCAACCCCACCGTTATACCAGGACAAAATACCTCTTTAATGAATTTCTCGGGGCTTTTTCCGACACTGATAAACTGATCTTAACCGATATTTATCCGGCCAGTGAGGAAGCGATAGAAGGTGTGAATGCCGAAAGTCTCTGTAAGGGTATAAGAAGTTGTGGTCAGTTGGATGTGGTATATCTGTCAAGTTTTGATGAGATTGTTGATCAGTTGCTTTTAACCGCCGGCCCTTCAGATACCGTTATTACCCTGGGTGCAGGAAATATATGGCAGATCGGTGAAGAATTTCTGAGAAGGGCAGGGGGGGAGAGGAAACACGGGGCAGGGATAAGGGATTAGAGAAGGGGAACTGGAAATCAGCATGATAAAAGATGCACTATTCCGAGAAGAATTAAGAAACATAACCTGTGGTACGGTTCTCTTCGATGAGACAACGGATCGCTACACCTCTATTGGTGTCGGCGGTAGGGCTGCGGTTATGATTTTCCCCCGGAATACAGAGGAGCTTATAAGGCTGTTTTCTTATCTGCAGGAGAGTGAAATACCTTTTCTTCCTGTTGGTAATTGGACAAATATAATCGTGAAGGATGGTGGTTACAAAGGTGCCATCATCTGCCTGAGGGACCTTTGCGAGATCGATGTCAAGGTTAGGGAAGATAACATGGTCTCTATTTATGCAGAGGCAGGAGTTGCCCTAAGTGAAATCGTTAACCTTTCTGCCGATGAGGCCCTTACCGGTATTGAATTCTGCGCCGGTATCCCCGGAAGTGTAGGGGGTGCTGTCAGGATGAATGCCGGTGCTTACGGAAGAGAAATCAAGGATATAGTGGAATTGATCAGTTTATTGAACAGTAGGGGAAAAATACTTGAGATAGGTCGAGACGGACTAAAATTTACATACAGAAATCTTGAGTTACCGGAAAAATCGATTATTACCGGTGCTTCATTTCTCCTGAGAAGGGGGACGGAGAAAGAGGTAAGGGGAAAAATTGCCGAGGTCCTGATTTTACGTAAGAAAAAACACCCCCTCGAATACCGAAGTGCCGGCTCCATATTTAAAAATCCCCGCAGTATTCCTGCTGGTCAGCTCATTGATGAAATCGGCCTTAAGGGTACCCGTGTAGGAGGGGCAAAGATATCGGAAAAACATGGGAATTTTATTGTCAACATGGGGCATGCAAAGGCGGCGGATATCCTTTTCCTTATTGATATGGTGAAGAGCAGGGCTTTAGAGCAAAGGGGGATTGCCCTTGAGACCGAAGTCATAATTATTGGGGAAGATGAGTGAATAAAGTTTTCAGAAATAAATTAGCTACAAGAAAAAACAGGCTAAAGAGACGCTCGGGCAATATATTACGGGAAGTTTTTAATGCTCTTTTGCTGCTCATTCTAATCTTTACGGTTACGATGACAATGATCTTCGGATATAATTATACGATCAGTTCTCCCTACTTCCTGATTAAGGAGACGACTGTCAGGGGTTGCAGGGAACTTACGGAAAAAGATGTCCTGTCACTGGCCGCTATTAAACCGGCACAAAATATTTTGGCTGCAAATATAGATACCATTGCCGGAAGGATCTCGACAAATCCCTGGGTCAAGGATGTTTCCATAGGAAGGGAATTTCCTGATCGTCTGGTAATTGAGGTTCAGGAGAGAACGCCAGTTGCCTTAATTCGGAGAGACAATAATTTCTACCTTGTGGACATTGAAGGAGTTGTTTTTAAAAAACTGCAAGCGGGTGACGAAGACGATCTTCCCCTGCTGACCGGGTGTTACCAGGGTAAAAAAGAGAATCCGGAGCTCTTGAAAAAATCCATTCGGCTTTTACGTTATCTTGCTACAGCGAAAGATTTTCCTACAATAGACTGTATTTCGGAGGTTCATGGAAGTGAGAGATTCGGCCTTTCTATTTTTACCAATAAGGGTATCAGCTTACAGTTGGGCTTTGACAGTTATCAAAATAAGTTGAAACGACTGGTTCCTGTAATGGCCGATCTTACTAAGAGGAATACCGGAGGGGGTTTTTTACATGTAGATCTTAGCGATCCCCTTAAAATCAGTGTTCAGAGAAGAAATATAACAGGTTCCCGAGAGCCTATAATGGCAGGTAAACAGTACAGAACTTTGTAGTTTTGACAGGAAGGGCGGGTGGCCAAATGGGTAAGAAAGGAAATATTATCGTTGGATTAGATGTAGGAACTACGAAGACATGTGCCGTTGTTGGTGAAATCAAGGATACGGGCATTGATATTGTAGGCATAGGTTCTCATCCTTCAGAGGGATTGAGGAAAGGTGTCGTGGTCAATATCGAAAGCACAGTGGATGCCATCAAAAAGGCTGTAGAAGAGGCGGAGCATATATCCGGTTGCGAGATCAGCTCAGTTTACGTCGGTATCGGGGGAGGACACATTAAGGGACAGAATAGCCTCGGCATCGTTGCTGTCAAGGGCCGTGAGGTCGATAAAGATGATGTCGAGAGAGCTATCGAAGAGTCAAAGGCGATCGCTATTCCACTCGACAGACAGATACTCCATACCTTGCCCCAGTACTATGTTGTTGATGACCAGGACGGTATCAAGGACCCTGTCGGGATGTCCGGTGTGCGATTGGAGGTAAAGGTTCATATCATAACCGGTTCTATTACCTTCATTGAGAACGTTGTGAAATCTGTCGAGCGGGTGGGATTGGATGTAAATGATATTATTCTGGAACAGCTTGCATCCGGTGAAGCCGTTCTAAGCCCCGACGAAAAGGATTTAGGGGTTGCCCTGTTAGACATAGGCGGTGGAGTAACAAAAATCGCTCTCTTCACTGGAGGCAGTATCAAACATACGGCCGTTTTGCCGATCGGCGGCAATTATCTTACCAGTGATATCGCTACCGGCCTGAGGACACCCATTGGGGAGGCTGAAAAAATAAAGATTCAATATGGCTGTGCATATCTTCCATTGATCCGTAAAGATGAAACAATTGAAGTCCACAGTGTAGGCGGAAGAGAACCGAGAGAGGTCTCACGCCAGATTCTCGGAAGTATTGTTGAACCACGCATGGAGGAAATCCTCAATATGGCCTACAAAGAAATCTGCAGGTCGGGTTACGAAGATCATCTGGCAGCAGGTGTTGTTTTGACAGGAGGAACGTCTATCTTAGAGGGAACCACGGAACTGGCGGAACAGATATTTAATATGCCTGTCAGGAGAGGATACCCCACAGGCATAGGGGGGCTGATAGATGTAGTGAACAGTCCCGTGTATGCAACGGGTGTGGGTCTAGTTATTTATGGAAGCAAATATATGCCCAGAGATACTTTTAACGGTAATGCAAGAAAGTTCGGTAAAATGGTCGGCGGTATAAAAAAATGGGTGTTGGATTTTTTTTAAAAAAGGGAGGGGTGCTATGTTTGAGTTATCTGATAAAGGTGTTGTAAACCCGGCAAAGATTAAAGTGGTTGGTATGGGGGGAGGAGGAGGAAATGCAATAAATACCATGATATCATATGACCTGAAAGGGGTCGAATTAATCGTGGCTAACACAGATGCCCAGTCCCTTTCAGCCTCTATCTCCAACATTAAGATTCAGCTCGGTGCAGGAGGTCTGGGAGCCGGTTCAGATCCTGAGGTGGGGAAAATGGCGGCCATTGAAAGTAAAGACGCGTTGAGGGAACATGTCGAAGGTGCGGATATGGTTTTTATTACCGCCGGTCTGGGAGGTGGCACAGGGACCGGAGGCGCACCCGTTTTAGCAGAGATTGCCAGGGAGGCGGGAGCTCTTACCATTGCCATCGTTACAAAACCCTTTCAGTTTGAAGGAAGAAAGCGCAGTAAGCAGGCGGATGATGGCATTACCGAATTACGAAATATTGTCGACACCCTGATCGTTATTCCCAACCAGAGACTCCTCAGTCTTGGGGGAAGGAACCTGTCGTTATTAGATGCCTTCAAAAAAGCGGATGATATCCTGTATCATGCTGTGAAGGGAGTTTCGGATTTAATAACCGTACCCGGGTTGATTAACCTTGATTTTAACGATATCAAGAAAGTGATGTCCGGGATGGGACTGGCCATTATGGGCACTGGTATTGCCAGTGGTGATAACAGGGCCGTGGAGGCTGCCCAGAAGGCAATCTCTTCTCCCTTGCTGGAGGATAACACCATTCAAGGCGCTCATGGGATTCTTCTGAACATCACGGGCGGACCGGATATCTCGCTTTACGAGATCAATGAAGCATCTTCCCTGATTCAGGCTGAAGCCGACGAGGATGCAAATATCATCTTTGGGACCGTCATTGATGCAGGAATGGGAGATGAGATACGCATCACTGTAATCGCTACCGGTTTTGAAGAAAATGGGAAAAAGAAACGAACCGATGTTTCACATCTTGAGGGCTATAAACGAGGAGACCTGTCTATCCCTACCTACCTCAGACAGGAAAAACTTGATATATCCGATGATAGTGATGCAGATCTCGAAATTCCCGCATTTTTGAGGCGACAGGCGGATTAGGGAGTAGCTTATAATTAATGGGTGACAACTGATATATGTCCTGGGCGCTTAAAAAAAAATGCCATGATCTTTTAGCCCAAGAAGATGGATACCAAGAAAAATTATGGGGAGATTCCTTCACAGTTTGTCTTGCTTATCCGAATTTATATCGGATAGGGATGTCTAATCTCGGGTTCCAGACCATCTATAACCTTGTGAACAGTCATCCCTCCTTTCTCTGTGAACGGATTTTTCTTCCCGATCCGGAAGATGAGGCAGAGTTTGCCTTAAGATCAACCCCTCTTTTTAGTCTTGAGTCGCAAAAATCTCTCGCCGACTTCGACATCATAGCCTTTTCCCTCTCTTTCGAAAATGACTACCCCAACATATTAAAGATCCTTGATAAGGGAAGAATTACCCTTGATGCCGAAAGAAGAAAGGGAACAGAACCTCTCGTCATCGGAGGGGGTATTTCGGTCACACTGAATCCTGAACCATTAGCTGATATTTTTGACCTTTTTTTACTGGGCGAAGGAGAAGATATTCTTCCCGAGTTTCTCCATGCCTTTGAAGTGTCCCGCCGTTGTGGTCTTCCGAAGGAGGAGATCCTTGCCCGCATTCAAAAAGAGATCAAAGGGGCCTATGTACCAAAGTATTACAGGGTGACCTATAGAACGGATCATCTAATAGAAAGTATGGAACCAATTGACTCTTCATTTCCTGAAAAAATAGAAAAAAGATGGATTAAAGATATAAACACCTTTACGACCGAGCAATGCATCACCACTACTAAGACAGAATTCGGCGGGATGTTCCTTACAGAGGTAAGCAGGGGATGCCGTCGTGGCTGTCGTTTCTGCGCGGCGGGATTTGTATGCAGGCCGGCAAGATTCAGAGAAGCGGCTACCCTTAAGCCATCGTTTGTACGAGGAATTGAGCGGCACAAGAGAATCGGTTTACTCGGCACGGCAGTGTCCGATCATCCTGATTTGCTTTCTCTCTGCCGGTCTATCCTGAAGCTCAAGGGTGAGGTGGCCATCGGGTCCCTGAGATTGGATAGACTAAACCATGAGATCGCCGCATTGATTAAAGAAACCGGCGTGGAAACTGTATCCCTGGCTCCGGAAGCGGGTACTCAGCGCTTAAGAGATGTGATCCACAAGGGGATTACGGATACCCATATTTTTAATGCCGTTGAATTACTCATAGAACATGGAATTGTCAATGTAAGGCTCTACTTTATGGTCGGACTGCCGACCGAAACCGACGAGGATGTTGAGGCCATCATCCATCTGGCCAAAAAGATTAAACACCATGCCATTAAATATTCTGCGGGGAAAAAGCGTTTCAGGCGCATTACCTTAAGCATCAACCAGTTCATTCCTAAACCGGTAACGCCTTTCCAATGGCATCCTCTTGAAGATGTCGGTAACATAAGAAGAAAGATCAAAAAGATCGTTAGCGCTCTTGGCCGGGAATCATCAATAAAAGTGATCCATGATCTCCCCAAATGGAACTACATCCAGGCATTGCTTTCCCTTGGTGACAGGCGGGTTGGCGGGATCCTTTTTTCAGTTCACAGGCATAAGGGTAACTGGTCGCAGGCGTTTAAAGAGGTCAATGTGAATCCGGATTTTTATGTTTATCGTCACAAGGGTCTTGAGGAAACCCTGCCCTGGGACTTTATCGATCATGGGATCAGCAGGCAGCTACTCATCGGTGAATACAAAAAGGCGTTACTGCCAAATCAATAGAATTGCTCTCTTTGACTTATAGCCCCTCCTCTTCAGGTATTTTTATCTTGAAAAAGAATCTCCTTTGAGATATAGCTAACCTCTACCCGGTTGGGCGGTTAACTCAGAGGGAGAGTGCTACCTTCACACGGTAGAAGTCACTGGTTCAATCCCAGTACCGCCCACCAATGAAATCAATCACTTATGTTATTTGTCGGATACACCTACGGATAAACCCGTTTCCTGTATACTTATCTAAAATCAGCTTATTATGAGCTTGCTGGATTTCTAAAAAGAGATAAAAAAGAGCAGCGCTTCCTATCTTTTTTCATCCGTGGTGGAATGAAAGAACTGGAATACGGAGGAGACTAACGAATACCGTTTTTAAATCAATGATGAAATCAAGCCGACGACGATGCCAACGAAGATAGGGCTTTGATTTGGAAACGGAATAAGAACCCCTTTTCAGCTTTGCAGTAAATATGAGGAAAAATATGAACGAGGCAGCATTACGGAAGGTGAGTTACGGGCTTTACGTGGTGAGTTCTATGAATGGAAATCGGATCAATGGACAGATCGCTAACACTGTCTTTCAGGTAACATCGGAACCGCCGACTCTGGCAGTAAGTATTTGTAAACAGAATCTGACGCATGATTTTATCCGTGAAAGCGGCAAATTCTCCGTTTCCATTCTCTCTCAGTCTACGCCGATGCAATTCATCGGGCGTTTCGGTTTCAAGTGCGGAAGGGATATAAACAAGTTTGAGGATATAAATTACAAGACCGGTTCAACCGGCATTCCCGTTGTCATGGACAATGCAGTTGCCGTAATAGAGGTGGAAGTAATAGGGGAGATGGATTGCGGCACCCACAGGATTTTTCAGGGACGCGTATTGGACTGCGAAGTCCTCTCTGATGAAGAGCCAATGACCTATGCTTACTATCATGCGGTAAAGGGAGGTAAAGCGCCGAAAACAGCACCTACCTACCAGGCTGGGGGTAATTAGGGGCAAGCCATTTTATTAAATACAGAGGTTATTGGGTTACAAGGATGTTAGTACGGTACGATGCTTTTCACCTATGAATGGGGGGTAAGGTGTACACAATACGGTCGATTGTCTGTAGGTTGTTTTATAAAGACTGCATAATCACAATTCATCCCGACCGCCTGCCGTAAAAAATCCTTTTACGAATAACTATTGACTTTTGTCCGTCAATCATTAGTATTGACGTCAGCCTGTAAACCGGACACGATACGTCCGTTTTTTATCTGTAAAAATACTTTTGAGGTTTTAAAGTTGGACAAACATCATAGAAGAGAGGTGGACCGCCGTCGCAATTTCGGGATCATCAGTCATCCCGATGCCGGGAAAACTACCCTGACGGAAAAACTACTGCTCTTCGGCGGGGCCATCCAGCAGGCCGGTGCGGTCAGGGCACGCAAGGCAGCCCGTCATGCGATGAGCGATTGGATGAGCATTGAAAAGGAACGGGGTATTTCCGTCACCACAGCGGTTATGAAGTTCAACTACCGTGACTACGAAATCAATCTCCTCGATACGCCGGGTCATCAGGATTTTTCGGAAGACACCTACCGGGTACTGACTGCTGTTGATAGCGCCCTGATGGTCGTCGACAGCGTCAAGGGTGTGGAGCCGCAGACAGAAAAACTCATGGAAGTTTGCCGGATGCGTAACACCCCGATTATTACCTTCATAAATAAGCTGGATCGCGATGGCATGCTTCCCCTGGAACTGCTTGCCGACATTGAGAACAAGCTCCAGATCGAATGCGTCCCCATGTCATGGCCCATCGGCATGGGAAAGTTGTTCCGTGGCGTCTATAATCTCTACCGCCGCGAGTTGCACCTCTTTACACCCGGCGAGCATACCCAGCCTAAGGAGGGTGTTGTGATAACCGATCTTGCCGATCACCGCCTCGATGAGTTTCTGGGAAGCCAGGCTATGGAGCTTCGCGAACACGTGGAGTTGCTTACGGAGGCTGCCAATCCCTTTGAGTTAGCGGAATATCTGAAGGGGAATCAGACCCCTGTCTTTTTTGGCAGCGCGATTAACAACTTCGGTGTGAAAGAACTTCTTGACTCTTTTGTGGAAATGGCGCCGGCCCCTTACGCCCGCACTGCCGTAACGAGGGAAGTGTCGCCGTATGAAGATGCTTTTTCCGGTTTCGTTTTCAAGATTCAGGCGAATATGGATCCCGCCCATCGAGACCGAATCGCCTTTCTGAGAGTCTGTTCGGGCACGTTCCGCCGGGGGATGAAGGTTATTCACCACCGTATCGGCAAGGAAATTACCATCGCCAATGCCACCATTTTTATGTCTCAGGAACGTACACAGGTTGAAGAGGCCTACCCGGGAGACGTCATCGGCATTCACAATCACGGCACCATCAAGATAGGGGATACGTTTACGGAAAGTGAACCGCTGAAATTCATGGGCATTCCCGCCTTCGCTCCGGAGAACTTCCGGCACGTACGTTTGAAGAACCCCATGAAGAGCAAACAACTCCAGAAGGGTCTCTTTCAGCTTTCCGAGGAAGGAGCCGTTCAGGTGTTCCAGCCGCTGGGAAGAAATGATTACATCCTGGGAGCAGTGGGTGTCCTCCAGTTTGACGTGACCGCAGAGAGGCTGAGAACCGAATACGGTGCTGACACCTATTTTGAAGATACACCTTATGCTCTTGCCCGCTGGGTCACATGCGGCGACAAAAACCGCTTCAAGGAGTTCGAAATGAAAAATGGTAGCTCACTCGCCCTGGACGCCGAAGGCCACCCGACCTTTCTTGCCGCCAACGAGTACCGGCTGGAGCTCTGCATGAAGAACTGGCCTGAAGTAACCTTCCTCAAGACGCAGGAACACAACTGACCTATCCTGCCTGTTATATCTAATCATAAACATTAAATTATTATTCTCAAAGGGAGAAAGCGCAAGGCACGACATGTTATTCTTAAAGTGGTGACGAGTAACACAACGAAGCAGAACTGGAGAATTGCATTATGAAACACCTTTTGATAGACTTCAAAAAGTTACCAAATTATTGAACTAGTACAACAGGGCCCTATTTCTTTATATATTGTCTCTCGAATTTCGCAATGGATCTTTTGTGTTTGCTGTGCCTGGGTCTTATGCGGAATCCATATTCATATTGTGCCCAAATATTGGAGTCAATTAACTATGAAGAATCCAGAATTGATCGAAGCTGAAAAATATTTTCTAGCAATCGCCAACACGACTGAGGATATGATTCATCTCAATGACTTTGAAGGTCGAATCATATATGCCAATAAAGCCACCGAGAAAATTCTGGGTTATCCACTCAATGAGCTTATAAATACTCCTGCCTCCGAAATTATTCATCCCGATGACCGGGAGACTATAAAAAAGGACATGCACAAACTTTCACAAGACAAACAATTACCACAAAGAAATATCCGTCTCCTTAAAAAAGATGGTTCATATATTGATGCAGAGGTCAGAGGGTTTATTGTCGCTCTGGCTGAGAACAAATATATCGGTGCAATAATTCGTGATATTTCAAGGCGTAAGAGGATTGAGAACACTGACCCCTGTCGTCAATAGTGTACACTAATTTGTTTTTCATGCCGCTTGTTTCAATGTGTAAAATTGCTTCTCAAAAGTAACCGGAGACAGATAGCCAAGTCTGGCCTGCCGCCTTTGCCGGTTA
>JBAZOY010000030.1:0-28446 GCA_041648505.1 Syntrophales bacterium
CTACTGTGGGTGAAAGATTTTTTATTTGATCAGGGCCGGCATGGAGCCGACACTCTATTGGTTATTTATCGAGTGACTGGCAGTAGTTGATTAGTATGTCAGCTACTTCGGGACGTGAAAACTCCTTCGGAGGTTTCTGCCCTGCACCAAGCATTTCGCGAACTTTGGTTCCGGAAAGAAGGACAAAGTCATCTTTGGTGTGATCCGGTACATCGCACATCATGACGTATAACGAGAGCTTTGAAAAACTGCCCAATATATGTCATTTCGACCGAAGGGAGGGATAAAGGATTTCTCGTCGCCGGCGTTCCTCGAAATGACAAAATTAAAAGCCTTCATATTTTCAGGAAATCAGCATAGTTGACGATTGAAACCGGCTGGCGGTAAGGTATGTTCCTGCCACGATAGACGAGATAACCCCTGTCCGGACCCATCAGTATTTTTTCAAGGGTTTTGACCATTCGCGATGATAATACAGAACTTTTGACCTTGTGTAATATTAATATGTAATGGTAAATTTGTACAATTTTTATGGACCTTTTTCAAAGGGGCGAGGCATATCGGATCGTTCTCAAAAGCAGAGACAGGCCCTGAACCTGTTAGATAAGGAGGAGAAGCTTGTTTGAAAAGAAAAGTATTTTTGACGGTGTTTTTTGCTTATTGTCAAAATATCTTGACATAATATTTGACTATTGTCAAAAAAGTTGGTAAAACTTCTCCATGAAAAAAAGATATCTTGTCACTCATATACTCCGAGATTTGGAGGAAAAGATGGTTTTCATCGGGGGCGCCCGGCAGGTTGGAAAGACGAGCCTGGCAATGTATATTGCCGAAAACCACTTCAGGTCATACGATTATCTGAACTGGGATGTCAGAGACGACAGGAAGAACATTATGCAGTCGCAGTTCAAGGGAGATGCCGAGATCGTTTTGTTCGATGAGATACACAAGTACAAGGGCTGGAAGAATTATCTTAAAGGGCAGTTTGATAAACACCAGGGCGATTTCAAGTTTCTTGTGACCGGAAGCGCAAGGCTGGATGTATACAGGCGGGGCGGGGATTCGCTTATGGGAAGGTATTTTTACTATCGCCTCCATCCATTTTCCCTTGCTGAATTTTTAGAGAAGCAGAATCTTTTCACTCCATTCAAGGAAATCAATTTTGTGGAAGTAGCGGCAGAAGCGAAAGATGCGTTAAAAATGCTGATAAAATTTGGTGGTTTTCCTGAACCTTTATTGAAGCAGAGCGAGCGGAGTTTAAGGCGGTGGCATAACCAGAGGCTGGAGCTGTTGGTAAAAGAAGACATCAGGGATCTGGAAAACATCAGGGACTTGTCGGCTCTTCAGATATTAGTCGATCTTCTCCCGCATAGAGCCGGATCTCTTTTATCCCTGAATTCCTTGCGAGAAGACCTTTCTGTGGCCCATAAGACCGTGTCAAACTGGGTAGATATCCTGGAGAGATTTTATTACCACTTCAGGATCTATCCATTTTCTCATAAAAATATAAAGTCTCTGAAAAAAGAGCCCAAGCTGTATCTGTGGGACTGGTCGGAGATCACTGATAATGAGGGTGCTAAATTAGAAAATATCGTTGCCTGCCATCTCCTTAAATTATGTCATTATCTTAACGATGTCGATGGTTATAAAACAGAGCTGCGTTTTTTAAGGGACGTGGATGGCAGAGAGGTTGATTTTATAGTTACGGAAGGGGGCAACCCCTGGTTTGCTGTTGAGGTCAAATCATCAGGGAAAGATATCTCGAAGAGCCTGGCCTACTTTGGGAACAGGCTGGATATACCCTTTTTGTATCAGGTTGTGGACGAAAGGGATATTGATATGAGAAAAGACAAGATTAGGGTTTTGAGCCTGGAGAAGTTCCTGTTTTCGCTTGTGTAGGATTATTTGTACGAGGTACCATCGCGCGCTAAAAACAAAAAAGCCCTCATCCTATTCGGGACGGGGCTTTTTTGTTTTGTCAAATATGACGCGGCTTCGAGCCGAATCTATTGGTTATTTATCGAGTGACTGGTAGTAGTTGATCAATATTTCAGCTACTTCGGGACGTGAAAACTCCTTCGGAGGTTTCTGCCCTGCACCAAGCATTTCGCGAACTTTGGTTCCGGAAAGAAGGACAAAGTCATCTTTGGTGTGATCCGGTACGTCGGACATCATGACGACCTTGTTCAACTTCTTGGACCACGCGGTATGGTCGGCCTTGAAGATCTTAATTTTGAGTGCATCTTTTGGAATTCCGTCAAAAATAGTCTGGGCATCAAAAGGACCATAGTAGTCACCCACGCCGGCATGGTCACGGCCTACGATCAGATGGGTGCAGCCGCAGTTCTGACGGAATATAGCATGAAGCAGGGCTTCGCGCGGACCGGCATAGAGCATATCAAAACCATATCCTGTGACGAGCACGGTGTTGGGCTCGAAGTATACTTCAACCATCTTACGAATACATGCATCTCGGACGTCGGCGGGAATGTCACCTTCTTTTAGTTTTCCGAGCAGCATGTGGATGAGGATTCCGTCGGCTTTTTCTGCTTTGTAGGCCATGCGGCAGAGTTCCTCATGGGCTAAATGCATGGGGTTACGAGTTTGGAAGGCAACAACCTTTTCCCAGCCGAGTTTAGCCATTTCGTCGCGAATTTCGTAGGCAGTCTTGAATGTTCCGGCGAACTCTTTTGCAAAATAGGAGTAGTTGAGTACCTGGATGGGGCCGGAGATAGCAATGTTACCTACAGTGTTGAATGCATTTACCCCAGGGTGTTTCATATCATCAGTGGCAAAGATCTTTTTGGTCATGATCTTCATCTGGTCGGCACTGATCTCCTCGATGGCTTTTACGTCTTGAATGGCCAGAACTGGATTGCCCGCTACATTGGGATCCCTCAGGGCGATTCTTTTGGCACCCTTGATGGCTGATGCGTCTTTTACCACGTTCAGAACCGGTGTGGGCCAGAAAAGACCACTGGTCATTTTCATGTTTTCGGCCACGCTCATGGCATCGGCAACATTCATGAAGCCGGTCAGGGGGTTGAAGTAACCGCAACCCATCATTACGGCATTTCCTGCAGCAGCCGAACTTACGACTATTGACGGCAGGCCCTCAGCTTCTTTGGCCAGTGCGGTACGTTTAGCGTTATCCTGGACGTAGAGCGGATTCAGTTTGTCAGATCCATGTGGTTTAATCATAATTCTCTCCTCTTTCTGTTTTTTTATTTTTTGAACTTCTCTTTTTTAAGAGAAAGTTTCCCTTAATGGCGTATTTACTTGTGGTTACCCTTGGACCTTTAATCGGACACGATACTTTCCTTTACCGTATTCTCCGAAACCTGCCTAACTACACTATGTAGATAGAACTCACCATTATGTTAATATTAACTTTGAATTAATACCAATTGTTTTTTACTATGTCAAGACGGTATTATCGTTTTGACATAAAAGATTTCCTTTTTTTGTTGGGGAAGTACAGGTGAAGGTTTTCCTGGATATCGAACACTACAGGAAAAGTTAAAGGTTATTCTTTAGAAAATCTATCGCATTTTTAAATATGATAAGACCCATTCCTTCCTCGGGGAGTTTTTCCCTTGTCCAGCGGGGATGATTGGTATAGTGAAGATATGCTTCCGGGTGGGGCATCAGACCGAAGATCCGTCCTGTTTCATTGCAGATACCGGCGATTCCGTCAACAGAACCGTTGGGATTGGCAGGGTAATCCATCGTTGACTCTCGATAATCCGCATGACTGTACCGGACGACAACACGCTGATCCCTGTGTAACCTTTTAAGGACATCATCATTTTTTGTGATAAATTTACCCTCACCGTGCCTTACCGGCAGGTATATGCCCTCCATATTTCGTGTGAAGACGCAGGGGGAATTACGGTTGACTAAAAGATATACCCACCGATCTTCAAATCTGCCCGAATCGTTAAAGGTCACGGTCGCGATTTGATTGCGGTAATTTCCGTCGAAGCCGGGGAGCATTCCTAATTTGACCAGTAACTGAAAGCCATTACAGACTCCCAGGATCAATTTCCCCTGCTCGATAAAACGGGTAAACTGGTCGTAGAGTTTCTCTTCTGTACCTTTAATTTTTGCGTGTAGAATCCGGTTTGCTCCCGCCTTTGCCGATCCGAGGTCGTCTCCGTCAAGAAAGCCGCCGGCGAGGTTAAGAAAATGATAATCGTCGAGGTTTTTTTCTCCGTTGAGCAGGGTACTGATGTGGACAATATCCACCTCGTCGGAGGAGGCCAGACGGCAGGCATGAGCTGTCTCCATCTCACAGTTTGTTCCGTATCCTGTAATGACGATTGATTTTACTTTTTTCAGCATCCTGTTTCCCTAGTTGATTCCAAAGTTATATTATGGTTTGCACGGATTAATATATCATTTTATGATTTCTTTTACAGTTGATAACTTACCCCCTCCCACAAGGGAAGGGGAAGTGTTTGAATCTTCATAATTATTCCCTCTCCCTTGATGGGGGAGGGGCAGGGGGGGGTGATACATTTATTGTAATGACTTTTATGAGACATTATATTAATCAGAGGTGGACTTCAAAGCGGCGATGAATGCGCTCTGAGGTATGCTGACCGAGCCGATCATCTTCATCCGCTTCTTTCCCTTTTTTTGTTTTTCGAGGAGTTTTCTCTTTCTTGAAATATCTCCACCGTAACATTTTGCGGTTACATCTTTACGGAATGGTGAGATGGTGGTTCGCGCTATGATTTCCCCGCCTATTGTTCCCTGAATGGCTATCTTAAACATATGCCGGGGGATCTGTTCCTTTAACCTTTCACAGGCGTTAAGTGCACGGGCACGGGCGCGGTCACGATGAGCGATCTGTGACAGGGCATCTACCTTCTCCCCGTTTATTAGGATATCGATCAGGACAAGATTGCTCTGCCGGTAATCAATGAGATCATAGTCGAGGGAACCGTAACCCTGGGTAACAGACTTGAAGCGGTCATAAAAATCGTAGATCATCTCAGCCAGCGGCATTTCATAGATCAACTCGGCGCGGCCCGGTCCCGGGTATTTGAGGATGGAATTGACCGCCCGCTTTTCCAGGCATAGTTTCATGACCGTACCGACGTATTTTTCCGGCATCATCATGCCGGCACGAATATAGGGTTCTTCCGATTTTTCGATGTAAACCGGATCGGGATAGAGTGAGGGGTTATCCACATCTACTACGGTACCATCCTTTAATGTGAACCGGTAACGGACGCTTGGTACGGAGAGGATAATGGAAAGGTTATACTCCCTTTCCAGTCTTTCCTGAACCACATCCAGATGCAGAAGACCAAGAAATCCGCACCGGAAGCCCTGCCCAAGGGCCACGGAAGAATCCCTTTCATAAAGCAGGGAGGCATCGTTGAGCTTGTATTTCTCAAGGGAAGCGATAAGGTCTTCATAGTCATCTGAAGACAAAGGATAGATGGAGGCGAAAACGACGGCTTTTATTTCTTTGAATCCAGGAAGAGGTTTTAAGCAGGGCTGTTTATCGAGGGTGATAGTATCCCCCGTCCGGACATCTGATACTGTCTTTACTCCGGCTATTATATACCCCACCTCACCTGCGGAAAGTTTATCACGCTTTTGGCGGGAAAGCAGAAAGTGACCGACTTCCTCAACCCTGTAAGCGGCGTTGTTGTACATGAAGCGAATGATATCACCGCTCTTAACGGTGCCATCAAAAATACGACAGTGAATTACCGTGCCGCGAAAAGAATCATACTTGGCATCAAAGATAAGGGCGGCCAGTGGAGCGTCCGGATCGCCCTTCGGGGGAGGAATCCTTTCTATAATAGCATCCAGGATGTCTTCGATCCCTGTTCCGTTTTTAGCTGAACATTTCAGATGAGAGTCAGCGGCTAATCCTAACTCCGAGCTGATCTGAGCAATTACCATCTCTACTTCGGCAGAGGGCAGATCAATCTTGTTTATCACGGGAATAATTTCAAGGTCATGCTCCATGGCCAGATAGAGATTGGCTAATGTTTGTGCCTGCACACCCTGAGAGGCATCTATCAGGAGAAGAACTCCTTCACACGAGGCCAGGGAACGCGATACTTCATAGGAGAAATCTACATGGCCCGGTGTATCGATCAGGTTGAGGGAATATTCTTCTCCGTTCTTTGCCAGGTAGGGAAGGGAAATAGCCTGGCTTTTTATCGTGATTCCCCGTTCACGTTCGATGTCCATAGTATCAAGGATCTGATTCTTGAATGTACGTTCATTGGATACACCGGTGTGCTGGATCAGCCGGTCGGCGAGGGTGGATTTTCCGTGATCAATATGTGCAATAATGCTGAAATTACGTATGTTTTTCATTGTGCCGTAGATGAGAAAAAGCCCTCCGTTATCACACAGGGAAGGCTTTTAAAAGTGCATGTGAGGTTAATGTCCTTATTCCACTGGGGTGATTCCCCGTTCGTTGTCCTAATTTATGCGGCAACCTGCCGCATGATCTCAATGTCCTCACCCAGAGCTGCAGGAGGTGGAGGCGCAGGAAGAACATGATGATGCTGTATTGCCCCCGAAGACCGACATTAGTCTTTCAGTTTTTTTTGATTTGCAAAGGGGACAGGATACCTCTAATTTTTCCTGACTGGACATGAATAAAACCTCGAATACGTTCTTACATTTTTTGCATTTAAATTCATAGATCGGCATTGCTTTTTTCTCTCATTGATTTATAGATGGAGCAGCGACCGCAGGGTGGGCCGGCAAAGTCGCAATTTTTTTCTTCATTGATAATATTATTGTTGCAAAACAGGCTATCCAGCATTAGTACTAAAAAAGTATACCACAGTGGAAAGCCCTTTACAAGTTACATGTAGGATGCGCGTTAATGCCATATTTAAGCTCTCAGGGTGTAATTCCCCGCCGCTTGCAGCGGGGTAGTTCATTGTTTGTTAAGCATTCAGGTGATAAGATTGAAAATCTGTTAACGAATAGTTGCACATTTAGTTAGAGGGCGTTATTTTTTCCATCTTAGAGACTTAGCTGATTACGGAGAATCCATGAAATTTGAAACTTACCATATTTCGTCAGCCATAAAGAGAAATTTGTCCGACCTCGGATTTAAACGTCCCACAGACATCCAGTATAAGGCTATCCCTTCCATTATGAAAGGAGAGGATGTGCTGGCCATTGCCCAGACAGGTACTGGGAAAACAGCAGCATTTGCCATTCCCATCATTGATAAAATTCACAAGACAAAAAGTTCTAAGCGGTCCTTGGGAATCGGATGTATTGTCATGGTACCCACAAGGGAATTGGCTGCCCAAATTGGTGGTGTGTTTGATGAACTTTCAAAACATACTAAGGTAAAAATAGTTGCAGTTTACGGCGGGGTTGAGCAGGACCCCCAGATCAAAAAGCTTTCCGACGGAATTGATGTGCTTGTGGCAACACCCGGACGAATGTTTGACCTGATCAGCCAGGGGGCTATCAGCCTGAAAAGTGTAGACACCCTTGTACTTGATGAAGCCGACCAGATGCTGGATCTTGGATTTATTGATGATATTCGCGCTGTCAAAAAAAAGCTGATCAAAAAGCACCAGACTCTTTTCTTTTCAGCAACAATTAATAATGAGATTAAAAAGCTCGCTTTTTCCCAGGTAAAATCTTCTGCTATCAGAATTCAAATTTCCCCGGAAGATCCTGTTTCTAAGAATGTATCCCATTTTGTCACGTTTGTTGAAATGGATGATAAGCGGTTTTTTTTACGAAGATTCGTTAATGACAACCCGGAAGCAAGGATCATCGTTTTTGTCAGGACCAGGGTCCGGGCGGAACGGGTGGCAAAAGTCCTTGAAAGAAGTGATATTAAGTCTGCAACCCTTCATGGGGAAAAAGATCAAAAGGACAGAACAGATGTGCTGAACCAGTTTAAACAAGGCAAGATAAATATTTTGATTGCCACGGATGTCAGTGCCCGGGGGATTGATATCCCGGATGTTCACTATGTCATTAATTATGATCTTCCTGAAAAGAGCGAAAATTATGTCCACAGGGTGGGAAGAACAGGTAGAGGAGTTAAAAAAGGTATTGCCATCTCCTTTTGCAGCAAAGAGGAAAAAGAACGTCTGGATGACATCCAGCAGTTTTTAAATAAAAAGATTGAAATGATAACGCTCAGCAAAAACGAGTATGCCGAGACCATTACTTTTTTCAATGAACCACAAGGCATCCAGGATTTAATCAAGGAGCAGGAAGAGTGGGAAAAAAAGAAGAAAAAAAGAAAGAAGAAATAAGGTTATACCCACAAATATAAAAAGCATCCAAAATACGTCATAGTACAGGCAAATTTATTTATTGCAAGTCTGTCTTGACGCGGTATGTGTATGTAATCAGATATTCTTTGGTCTTTTCCTGCTTGCGATAGCGCTCTTGCGCGGCGGTTATTGTTACATGCTATATCTATGATTTGAGATCGTCGCTGTCCCACAAGCTCTCTTTTACAGCCTCCATCTCGATCTCAAGCTCGAGCCATTCCTCGTCGAGCGTTTCTTTCCTGAGCTTCAAATCCTCGTATTCGTTCAGAAGCGTGTTGAATTTATCACGGCCTCCGAGAGCGGACGGATCTTCGAGAAGTTTTTCAATCTCGGATAGTCTTGCGGTTGCGGATGTCGTTTTTTTTTCGATAATTTCGGTCCGGTTGCGGATACGTTTGCTTTCGCGGTAAAAGATATTCCGAAGTTCACCCTCGCGGCGTTTGCGTTCTTTATCGGACTTTTTGTCGTTACTGCTGTTTTTCGATGGTGCTGCGTTTTTTGACGACGACGGAAACGACTGCTCGAGAGATTTTTCCATTTCTTTTTTTTCATGGTAATAGCTGAAATTCCCATGATAGACATTCACCACGCCGTGGACAACCTCGATTATTTTATTTGCAACAACGTCGATGAGCTTACGGTCATGAGTGATGAGGCAGAGAGTGCCGTCATACGCGGACAGAGCGTCGGCAAGAATATCCCGGGACGGAATGTCAAGATGGTTTGTCGGTTCGTCCATCAGGATGAAATTTGCAGGGTGGAGTAAAAGCTTTGCCAGAGCGAGACGGGCTTTTTCCCCTCCCGAGAGGACCGAAACCTTTTTGAAAGCATCGTCCCCGGAGAAAAGGAAAGAACCAAGGACAGTTCTCAGCCGTTCGTCGGTTTCGTCGACTGCTCCTTGCCGCATTTCCTCAAGGACCGTGTTTGCGTCATTCAGTTGCTCTGACTGATGCTGGGCGTAATAAGCCGGGATGACATTGTGCCCATAGATGAGTTCGCCGCTTTCGGGATCGAGCTCTCCTGCCATGAGTTTGAGAAGTGTCGATTTTCCCGCTCCGTTGGGCCCCACAAGTGCGATTTTTTCTCCCCGGTTGATATTAAGACTGAGGTCGCGATATATCGGCGTGTTTTCATATCCGAAAGACATTCTGTCCAATGTTATGACTGCTTTGCCGCATCTCGGCGAACTCTTCATGAAAAGTTTCACCGATCCCTCGTGCGCTGGTCCTGATACCCTGTCCATTTTTTCCAGGCGTTTGACCCGGCTTTGCACCTGAGATGCTTTTGTGCTTTTTGAACGGAAGCGGTTAATGAAAGCGGTTTCACTTTGTATAAACCGCTCCTGATTTTTCATTGTGGCCTCGATCGTCTCAAGCTCTTTTTCTCGGGTCCGCCGGAAATCGTCATAATTCCCTTGATAGAGTTTCGCCAATCCATGCTCGAGAGAAACAACCTTATTGACTGTCCGGTTCAGAAACGCACGGTCATGGCTGATGATTATTATCGCTCCGGCGTAAGAACGGATATAGTTTTCGAACCACATTAGGGCATCGAGGTCAAGATGGTTTGTCGGCTCGTCGAGAAAAAGGAGATCAGGTTCGCCGAGCAGCAGTTTTGCAAGCCCAATGCGCATAATCCATCCTCCGCTGAACTCGTTAACCGGACGATCGAAATCGCTCTCTGTAAATCCGAGGCCGGAGAGGATTTTTTTTGCCTCGTGCTCGACACCATACCCTCCCGAATGCTCGTAAACCGACTCAATTTTGCCGAGCTCTTCGACGAGAACCCGTTGTTCGTCAGGATCGTCTGTTTCGGTGAGACTGTCGTGGATGAGTTTGCGTTTGTGTTCGATGCTTTCGGTATCGGTCCGCGAATTGACAACCTCGCTCAAAAGGCTGCGGTTTTCATCGAACGCAAGTCTCTGTTCGAGATAACCGATTGTTGCGCCCTTATGCAGATGAACCTCGCCGGAATCGTATGTGCCTGCGCCGGAAAGTATGTCGAGAAGAGTTGTTTTTCCGGTGCCGTTTGCGCCCACGATGCCGAGTCTGTCGCGGGCATAAAGCGTAAAAGACAGGCCTGAAAATAGCGTCCGGTCGCCGAATGATTTTGTGATGTTTGAGACAATCAGCATATAAATCCAATAGTGATATGAAATCGTGTAGAACTGTCTGCGGGATTTGCCGCTAAAAATAATACCGTTCACTGTCGGTTGTCAATCGATTATGTGTTTTTGGCGGGAGGGGGAATTTTTACCGGAGAAGTTGTAATGTCATACCATGGCAGAACGGATGATGAAGAACCTGGCTGGCCAGTCATTTAGAACCGGGTTATAAAATCGATACAGGCTTTTATTTGATAAGGAGCGGATCAACCGAGGTTCATTACGGCATCTTCTATCCTTTGCAGGCCCTCTTTAATATGCGCTATCGATAGAGCATAAGAGATGCGTATATAATTGTCACAGCCAAAATCAATGCCCGGCACAACAGCAACATTGGCTTCATCCAGTAGATAATCAGCAAGACCGGATGAGTTGGAGATAACTTTTCCCTGCCATGAACGTCCGAATAAGGAAGAGACGTTGGGAAAAACATAGAAAGCCCCGGAAGGGTTCATACAGCTAATGCCCGGTATTGCATTGAGCTTCTCTACCATGTAATTTCTTCTGCTCCCGAATTCTTTTACCATTGCCGTGAGAATGTCCTGATTTCCCACGAGGGCCTCCACAGCCGCTTTCTGTGAGATCGAAGATGGGTTTGAGGTGTTCTGACTTTGAAGCATGGTGACGGCAGATATAATCTCAGAAGGACCGGCGGCGTAACCGATTCTCCATCCGGTCATGGCGTAAGCCTTGGATACACCGTTGACAACGATTGTCATCTTCTTAATTTCTTCACTGACTGAGGCAATATCATAGAAGGGAAAATCATCGTAGATGAGCTTTTCGTAAATGTCGTCGGAAATGATAAAAATCCCTTTTCGGGCTACCACTTCTGCCAGGGCTTCCAGTTCCTTCCGGGTATAGGCAACGCCGGTGGGATTCGATGGACTGTTTATGATGATCGCTTTTGTACGGCTATTGATTGCGCTCTCAAGCTGCTCAGGTTGCAGCTTGAAATCATCCGCTTCCCTGGTTTCTACGATGGCTGGTTGCCCATCTGCAAGGAGGACAATATCCGGGTAGGAAACCCAGTAAGGCGCCGGGATGATAACTTCATCCCCTTCTTCAAAGAGAACCTGTGCCAAGTTGTAGAGGGTATGCTTGGCCCCGCAGGAAACGACAATTTCAGAGCGGTTATAGCTCAGGTTATTGTCCTTTTGTAACTTGCAGATAATTGCATCTTTCAGTTCATTTATACCGCCGACAGGGGTGTACTTGGTAAATCCTTCCTCAATTGCCTTGATGGCAGCTTTTTTAACATGAATGGGGGTATCAAAATCAGGTTCACCCGCTCCAAAACCAATAACATCTCTTCCTTCGGCCCGCAGCGCGTTGGCTTTGTTTGTAATTGCCAATGTGGGTGAAGGTTTGATCCTGGATATCCTTGATGATAATTTCATTTCGACCAAAGTTATAACTCCTTATGTTTTATGATGTTTCAAAGCCATATTTTTTTTGTAGTTTTTTTTGCACGACGTCAGGTACCATTCCCTCTATTGACCCTCCCATACTCGCTGCTTCTTTTACGATACTGGAACTCGTAAAAAACCAGCTGAAACCTGTCATGAGAAATACTGTTTCTATATTTCTGTTTAATCTCCTGTTTATGAGGGTCATCTGAAACTCATATTCAAAGTCCGACACAGCCCTTAACCCCTTCAGGATGACGTTTACATCCGAATTTTTGAGATAGTTTACAAGGAGCCCCTCGGTCTGATCGATCTTTATTCGCTTCTGCTCTTCCTTGTATTCCATGATGACTTCTCTGATCATATCCATTCTTTCCTCTACGGAAAACAGATATTTCTTGTCCGGGTGACGGGCAATAAGGACGATGATTTCATCAAATATTTTTAAACCTCTCATAATGATATCCACATGCCCATTCGTAATGGGATCAAAAGAACCGGGGTATACTGCTGTTTTTCCCATATATCTATTTATCCCTCCTGGAGTTTAAATTTCATAAAAGACAGGATCGTATCACCATATTTCCGCTGGTCCGTCAAGGTAAACCTGTTTGGCGGGCATTGTCCCAATTCTTCCCTGATCGAGTGTTGTATAATGACAATGCCATCTTCGGAGAGCAAACTTTCCTCGCTAATACAGCGCATGGTTTCTCCGACAAAACCCTTCTCGTAAGGCGGATCAGCAAAGAGAAAATCAAATTTTATTTCCTTCTTTCCAAGCACTCTAATTCCTCTTCTTGCCTCTGCAGCAAGGATTTCATGCCTGTTTCCCAGCTTAATCTCGCTAAGATTTTTCTTTATAACATTGGCGAGTATCTTACTCTTTTCAACAAATACAACCTTCGCTGCCCCCCTGCTCAAGGCCTCTATGCCGATCATTCCGCTTCCTGCATAAAGATCGAGGAATGATTTCCCTTCCACGGAAGGGAGTATACTGAAGAGTGACTCCCTGAGCCGGCACGAGGTTGGTCGGAGGCGGTACCTGCTCGGCAAATCAAGGCGTCTTCCTTTGGCCTTACCTCCAACGATTCTCATGAAACCTCGGGAATAATATCCTGCGATCCGCGCTTCAAGTCACTAGTTGTGAACTTCTATATGAAGTATTGAAAATTAGATTCAGAAGGCGCGCATCAAAGATTTTCTACTTTAGGACTCTAATATTTTAACTGGTAACTTATGATTATAAGTAGTCTCTCACGAGGATTTCTGCAATCTGAACGGCATTGAGCGCGGCGCCTTTCCTGATATTATCCGATACAATCCACATATTGATGCCGTTTGCGATAGATTCGTCTTCCCTGATCCTGCCGACAAAGGTATCATTCTCACCGGCTGCGTGAATTGCGAGGGGGTATTTTCTCTCCTTCGGATCGTCAATAACAGTGACCCCGGGGGCACGGCACAGGAGTTCTCTGACCTCATCTGCGGTAATTTTCTTCTCTGTTTCGATATTTACGGACTCAGAATGACCATAAAAAACGGGGACTCTGACCGCTGTTGCTGTTACCGCTATAGATTGATCCTGGAGGATTTTCCTCGTTTCATTTAACATTTTCATTTCTTCTTTTGTGTAACCATTGTCTAAAAAAACATCGATCTGGGGAATACAGTTGAAGGCAATTCTGTGGGGAAGCACCTCTATCTTTGGTTCCTCAAAATTAAGAAGGGATTTTATCTGTGCTTCCAGTTCCTCAATAGCTCTTGTTCCAGCCCCTGACACAGCCTGATATGTAGAGACGACGATTCTTTTGATTTTAGCCAGATCATGAATCGGCTTGAGGGCTACAACCATCTGGATGGTCGAACAATTAGGATTAGCAATAATTCCTCTTTTCTTATACCCCTTAATTGTTTCGGGATTTACTTCAGGCACTACTAAAGGAACTTCGGGGTTCATTCTGAAAGCATTGGTGTTGTCGATGACAACGCATCCTGCTCTTGCGGCAATGGGAGCAAACTTTTCACTGATACCGCCACCGGCGGAAAAGAGTCCAATGTCAATCCCCGTAAAGGAATCATTGTCGAGAACATTGACAGGAATAGATTGTCCCTTAAAGATCGCTTCCTTTCCCACAGAACGTTCCGAGGCAAGGAGCTTCAAGTTACCGACCGGGAAATCTCGCTCCTCCAAAATCTTAATCATTTCTTTCCCTACGGCACCAGTGGCACCAATAACCGCTACGTTGTATGTCTTCATACAGAACTTCCCTTCCCGCCGGCTATTCTTCTTAGTCGTTCACTTTTTGTTTTAGCGCATATTTTCCTCACGGCTTTAACCAGCGCCCATGACGGGCCGGAGAAAGAATAACCCAGAGAAAATGTGAAAATCATAATCTCAGGCTCCGTAGTAACGATGATTAAGATCAAAACAATCAGAACAAATGACATAAAAGGTTTTCGTGAAAAGAAATTCAGATCTTTAAAACTATAGTATTTGATATTACTGATCATAAGTAGCGACAAAGCAACGGAAACAATCAATGCCAATAGGTTAGGGGACTTCCCTGTTCCGCCGAAATAGTAGTAAAGCAATACACTGGTTGCGACAACGACAGCACTTGCCGGTATAGGTAAGCCGTTAAAAACCCTGCTTTCGATTATGTTTGTCTGTACGTTGAACCTTGCCAGTCTGAGAGCGCCGCAGAGGACAAATAAAAAGGCTGCCAGCCATCCCCATTTTCCGTATGATGACAAGGACCATGTGTAGGCAAGAATGGCCGGTGCAACACCGAAGGAAACAAGATCAGACAGCGAATCGTATTCTGCGCCAAATTTGCTCAACGTGTTGGTCATCCTTGCTATTCGACCATCGAGGCCGTCCAGGACAAAGGCGATCAGAATTAAGACAGCGGCAAGGGTGAAATTTTCCTTCATAGAAGCGGTAATCGAGTAAAATCCGCAATAAAGACTCGCCGTAGTAAGTAGATTTGGGAGCACATAAATTCCTTTTTTTACTTTACTTTTTTTCGGTGAGGTGCTGTTCATGTCAGGTATCCTATCGTTGTTGTGCCTGCTTTAACTTTATCTCCCACCCTTACGGAAATGGTTGTATCAAAGGGGAGAAAGAGTTCGAGACGTGAGCCGAATTGTATGAGGCCGAATCGTTCGCCTTTTATAACATACATTCCCTCTTTTAGCCAGCAGACAATCCTCCTTGCGATTAATCCCGCTATCTGAACCGTTAAAATATATTTCCCGTCGTCGGTTTTAACAAGGATGGAGTTCCTCTCATTTAGAGAAGATGCTTTATCGAGATTAGCTGAGAGAAACTTGCCTTCTTTATAACAGATTTTATTAACAGTACCGGAGACGGGAACTCTGTTGACATGGACATTAAAAATACTCATAAAGATGCTGATTTTCTTAAATGGGCCTTTGACCATTTCATTGTCTATAACATCTTCTATCTTTAAAACTGTACCGTCTGCAGGAGAGATAATGGCTTTAGCATCTTCGGGAGTTTTTCTTGCCGGATTACGAAAGAACCAGACGACAAAAAGGGTTGCAACAGAGAGGAGAACCGCTGTCCGTGTGGCTCCGAAAAAAAAGGCTGCTAATGCGACAGCCCCTACTGGTATAATAAATGTAAGCCCTTCAAGGGCGATAGGACTATTCTTATGATCTTTCACAAAGCTCTTTCACATTAACTTCGATTATCTGAATAATTTTCACCTTTATATTGAATAAGTGCTCTTGTCAATATTTCTCTGTTCCTATTCTGATTCCGTAACTGTTTCCCCTTGCGCTTCCGAAAGGCGGAGATAGAGAGGTGTAAAGGTGATAAAATTGAGGCTATCGCCATCATTGAATTTTCTTCTTCCCAGCATACCTACTGCGGCTGCGCTGATAAACTGATGATGGTCTGAGGCAATAAACGATCCTTCAGGGAGTACCTCCCTTATAAGGGATCTGTATTTTACAGCCCCTTCACCTAAGAATATAATCTCTTTTTCTCTGTCGAGATCCATCAGGAATTTGTCAATATAAGTAACTACTTCTTTTCCTATCTTTTCCGGTATCCCTTCTTGACCTTCCCTGTAAAGTGCCGTCCACACCCGTTTTTTACCGGCGTCTAACATGGGGCAGATTATCATTGATGAAGGCAGTATGTTCAAAGAGAGGGCTTCCAGTGTTGAAACGCCGACAACCTGGCTGCCGGTAGCCAGGGCAAGTCCCTTGACCGTGCTTGCACCAATTCTCAAGCCGGTAAATGAGCCAGGTCCAATTGTACATGCTAGAAGGTCTACCCTGGCTGGTGTTATGCCTGCCATCTTAGTGAGATTTTCGATAGCCGGCAGCAACGTTACAGAATGATGCAAGTTTAAGTTTATCAGGACTTCGGACAGGACTGTATCGTCGTCGAGAAGGGCTATAGAGGCCGTTTTTGTTGAGGTATCAATGGCTAAGGTAAACATCGTCACTATCTGGTGAATATTTTGCCTATGTCGTCAAAGATTTTTAAATTTAACCTCTCTATGTCGACAAAAAAAACAAACATCATCAAAAGAACAAGGAGGATAATGCCCACCTGTTGAGATCTTTCTTTGATTGTAATATTGATTTCCCTTCCGGTTATGATTTCAATAGTATAGAAAAATATATGTCCTCCATCCAGAACGGGGATGGGTAAAAGGTTAAGAATCGCGAGATTAACGCTCAACAGAGCCATAAACATGACAAAGGGTAAAATTCCTTCTTTTGCCTGTGTTCCGGCAATTTGAGCAATCAGGATAGGTCCTCCAAGGTTTTTCGCAGAGACAGAGCCCTTAATAATTTTGGCGATACCTATCAGGGTAAGTTTACTGACAAGATATGTTTGTTTAAGGCTTTCCCAGAACGCGGCAATGGGATTCATTCTTTCGGTGACGATGTGTGGAGAGGGAGTGACGCCGATTTTATATGAGTTAACCTCCTCACCGAAAACATTTTTTGCCTTTAATAGTTCCGGTCTTACTATGAGAGTTTTTAATTTTTGTTCTCTTTTTATTGTAATATTTAATTCTTTCCCTTCGCTCTTGCTTATTATTTCGGCCATCTTTTCCCAGCGGATAACTTCTTTTCCTCCAATGGCGATAATGCTGTCCCCTTCGGTAATGCCTGCCTTAAAAGCCGGAGAGTCTTTTTGTACTTCTCCGATCTCTGTGGTCAGACGGGGTACACCGGTCATGTAAACGATGGTGAAGATCAGGATGGCCAAAAGAAAATTAAATACAGGGCCTGCCACCACGATAGCGATTTTTTTTGCCGCAGACTGCTTCAGGAAAGATCTCTTCTCATCTTCTTCCGGGAGAGTATCCTCTTCCGATTCTCCTAAGAGTTTTACGTACCCTCCGAGGGGTATCAGAGAAATGAGGTATTCTGTTTCACCCCATTTTTTCCCGATCAATTTGGGACCAAAGCCTAAAGAAAATTTCAGTACCCCAACCCCTAAAAGTCTGGCTACCAGGAAATGACCAAATTCATGGGCAAAGATTAGAATACTCAACAAAATGATAACAGATAAGATAGTTGTGCTGTCCAATTGTCCACCTTTTTAGGAAAAGTTTTTTGATATTACCTTCGTTACCTCGCCTCTTGCCCACGTGTCGGCATCAATAATGTCTCTGAGTGTTGGTGATGCCTTCGATTGATGGGATGAAAGGACTTCTTTTATGACTTTCGGTATATCTGTAAATTTTATCTGTTCGTCTATAAATACCTTAACGGCTGCTTCGTTTGCCGCGCTTAAGACAGCGGGTAATGTTCCTCCCATCTTTCCGGCATGGCAGGCGAGTTTAAGATTGGGAAACCTGTCAAAGTCAGGTTCGAAAAACTCAAGGGCGCCAACCTTAAGAAGATCAAGAGACGGTCCTTTGCGATAGATTCTTTCAGGAAAGGATAGCGCATAGGCTATGGGTATTCTCATATCCGGCACACCGAGACCCGCAATTACAGAGCCGTCAATGTACTCCACCAGGGAGTGGACGATGCTCTGCGGATGAATCATTACTTGAATCCGATCTATGGGTAGATCAAAAAACCATTTAGCTTCGATAACTTCCAGTCCTTTATTCATCAGCGAGGCAGAATCAATGGTTATTTTCCCCCCCATCTGCCAGTTAGGATGTTTCATGGCCTGTGAAGGTTTTACCTCTTCCAGTTCTTCTTTGGAAAAATGGAGAAAAGGACCACCCGATGCAGTAAGTGTGATATTCTTAATATCCTCTCGTCTGTGACCCACAAGACACTGAAAGATTGCACTGTGTTCGCTATCAACAGGCAATAAATTGATTCCTTTCTCAAGGGCCTTTCCTACAAAAATGCTTCCTGCCATGACCATAGCTTCCTTGTTGGCAAGTGCGATATCTTTTCCCGCTTCAATGGCTTCCATAGTGGGAATAAGGCCCGCCGAACCGACCATGGCCGACAGAACCATCGTTACCTCTCTCATGGCAGCTACTTCACGGTATCCTTCCTCTCCAAAAAGGATATCTGTCCCCAGGGAAGGATTCAGGATTGCTTTAAGCTTTTGGGCATGAGCTTCATCAATAACAGCAACGATCCTAGGCGCGAATTCTTCGATCTGATCTTTTAACAGGTTCACATTTCGTCCGGCTGCGAGGGCTATGATCTTGAATCGAGAAGGGTTATTTCTTATCACATCTAAGGTACTAACCCCGACGGACCCTGTGGACCCTAAAACGGCTATATTCTTCAAGGAAAAAATCCCCTTCAGGAACCAAAAAGCAAACCCGCCAAAGATTATTTTCAAGCAGCAAAAATCATATCCGTCGTTTTATCCACTTTCCGACGTTGGCGATGATTTTTCACTGTTTCTATTCTGGCTCCTGACTTCTGACTCGTAATGCTCACCTGAACACAAAGATGTGGTAGTAATAAACAAATGGAACAGTAAAGATAAGAGAGTCCAGTCTATCCAGCACCCCTCCATGTCCCGGCATTATAACGCCGGAATCCTTTACACCGTAAGACCTTTTAATCAGAGATTCACAGAGATCACCTAATTGTCCGAAAATACCTCCTCCAAAACCCAGTATTACGGCGTGGAGAGGAGAAAGGTCATGGAAAAAAAATCTTTGGAATAAAACGCATCCCGTAACGGTCCCGGCAAAATACCCCATAGCTCCGGCCAGAGTTTTTCCCGGGCTGATCAGAGGCATCAGCTTCTTTCCCCCCCATATTCTACCTATATAAAAGGCAGAGGTGTCGCCGGAAAACACAAGAACTAAAATGAAGAAGACCCACAACTTTCCGTTTTCCAGATGACGTATCAGGATAAAGTGGGACATCATCAGGGGTATGTACATTGCTCCCAGCACTACTTTGCTGACGGGAGCGAGATCAATAGGACGGTCTTTTATCCGCAGGAGGAGGATAAAAAAGGCACTCATTACAGCGAAGGTTATAACAGCGAGAACGAGTTGCAGATCTCTGAGGCTTACGGCAAGGAGAATAAAGAGGGCAAAAATTAACCCTTCTCCCTTTTCCCAGGAGTACCCCGCATCAAAGGCAATATTATTGTATTCTGTGACAGCAACGAGGGTAAAAAGAATAATCAAGATAGAAAATACAGACTCTGAACTGTATAATATGAAGGCAAAGAGGACAGGCGCTACTATAACCCCTGTGATCCATCGTTTGATATGGAGGTCCATCCCGTTCAACTGTTCTTTAACTGTTTACTTGTCAAACCAAACCTTCTCTCTCTCGTCTGATATTCGGCAATAGCCTTAAAAAGGTCTTCCCGTCCAAAATCAGGCCACAGGACATCGGTGAAATAAAGTTCCGTATAAGCCGTCTGCCAGAGAAGAAAGTTACTCAGCCGATATTCACCACTGGTTCTGATTAACAGGTCGGGGTCAAGTATATGGGAGGTTTGTAAATAGCCGGAAAACAGTTCTTTTGTTATTTGTTGTGAGACGATCTTACCGGCGTTGCTATCTTCGACTATCTTCTTCACGGTTTCGATAATTTCATCTCTTCCTCCGTAACTGAGGGCCAAATTGAGATTCATTTCAGTATTATGAGCCGTTGCATCTATTGTCTGGCGGAGCATGTTTTTCAGGGATTCTCTTAAGTCATCGATGTTGCCGATTGTTGTCAAACGGATGCCGCTGTCAAGCATTTCTTGAAGTTCTGAATGGAGGAACTCGTCCAGTAAATTCATTAATCCCTGCACCTCTTCTCCGGGACGAAGCCAGTTCTCCACGGAAAAGGCATACAGGGTAAGGCATTTTACACCAATTTCCCGGCAGGTCTTCACCGTAACCCGGACGGCTTCGGCACCTTTCCTGTGTCCGAGTATCCTTCCTAAAGCATGCTTCTCGGCCCATCTGCCATTGCCGTCCATGATAATGGCAATGTGCTGGGGAAGTTTAGTAAGATCAATGTTTACCATATGAAACACGAGGGTATTTTTTCATTTTACCTCTCATATCTCCATAATTTCTTTTTCTTTGTCAGCAAGGATGCTGTCGGTTTTTTCGATATAATTATCTGTTATCTTCTGAACTTTATCTTGATCGCCGTACAATTCGTCTTCTGATATCTCATTGTCTTTTTTCAGGGATTTTAACTGATCATTAGCATCCCTTCTGTTATTCCTGAGATTGATCTTACACTCTTCAGCCATCTTTTTTACAAGCTTTACCAGCTCTTTTCTCCTAACCTCAGTAAGGGGGGGGATGTTGATACGTATCAACTTCCCGTCACTTGTGGGCATCAATCCCAGATCAGATTTCTGGATAGCTTTTTCAATATTCCCGATGGCACTACTGTCCCACGGAGAGATAACGATCAGACGGGCCTCCGGTACGGAAAGGGTGGCAAGCTGGTTCAGCGGTGTGGGGACACCATAGTATTCCACCTTTACGCCATCGAGGAGAGCCAGGGATGCTCTTCCCGTCCTCACCCTGTTAAAGGATTTCTCAAGGAGATGAATAGTTTTTACCATATTTTCTTTTAGTTCCTCGAAAACTAAATCCTTCATTGATCTTTTAACTCCCTACCATAGTTCCTATCGATTGCCCGCAAATCACACGTTTAATATTCCCCTTTTTTTGCATATTAAAGACTGCAATAGGAAGATTATTATCCCGGCAGAGGGAAATAGCAGTTGCATCCATAACTTTAAGAGATTTTGTCAGCACATCCGTATAACTGATTTTTTTAAACATCGATGCATCACTGTATCGAGTTGGGTCCTTATCATAAATCCCGTCAACTCTGGTTGCTTTCAGGATAGCTTCGGCCCTTATCTCCATAGCCCTTAGAGAGGCTGCTGTATCCGTTGTAAAGTAAGGATTACCGGTACCACCGGCGAATATAACAACTCTGCCCTTCTCCAGGTGACGTATCGCCCTTCTCTGGATAAATGGTTCTGCAATCTCTTTCATTTCAATGGCCGATTGGACTCTTGTCTTTATACCATGACGTTCGAGGGCGCTCTGGAGGCTGAGGCTGTTTATCACCGTAGCAAGCATCCCCATATAATCTGCTGTTGTTCGATCCACGCCTCCGGCTGCGGCTTCCGCCCCGCGAACGATATTGCCTCCTCCCACAACCAGGCCTAATTGAACGTCCAGAGCAATGACATCTCTGATTTCTCCGGCAATCAAATTGACTACATCAGGATCTATACCTGACGAACGATCCCCCATAAGAGCTTCGCCGCTCAATTTCAGGAGCACTCTTTTATAAACTGCCTTTTCCGGAGCCATTTTCCGATCGATTTAAATTTCTTATTTTTAATCTTCACCGAGCAGGAGGCGGGTAAATCTCCTGACAATAATATTTTCGCCGGTCCTGGCAATCATATTATTTACCAGTGTCCCAATAGTTACATCAGTATTCTTGACAAACTTCTGCTCTAACAGACAAACATCCTCGTAGTATTTTTTCAATTTTCCTTCGATAATCTTGTCCAATATCTTTTCCGGTTTTCCCTCGGTAAGAGCCTGCGTTCGATAAATCTCCTTTTCCCGATCAAGGACATTGGGAGGGATATCATCGGGCTTCACGTAAGATGGATTCAATGCGGCAATATGCATGGCCAAATCCTTTGCCAGCACCTGAAATTCATCGGTTCTGGCGACAAAATCAGTCTCACAATTTATTTCCACCAAGACCCCGATCTTTCCGCCCATATGAATATAATATCCGATAGTGCCCTCTTTTGCCGCTTTTGAAGATCTCTTGGTAGCAGCAGACATACCTTTTTTCCTCAGATAATCAACGGCCTTATCAAAGTCACCATCAGCTGCAATCATGGCTTCTTTGCAATCCATCATGCCGGCACCTGTTTTTATCCTCAACTCTTTAACCATAGCAGGTGTAATATTCAATTTTTACCTCCTCAAAGACTTCTTATGTTGAAGACTGTTCGGTATCACCAGTCTCATCTTTTTCAAAATCAGGTATACCATCTTTCGTCTCCACGCTTTCAGGGACGTCAAGCTCAACATCTTCTTGAAGATCTTCAGTCCCTTTATCGCTTTCCCTCAGTATAGCTTCTTCGAGGCGTTTCTTTCCCTCAAGAACGGCATCGGCAAACCTTGAAGAAAACAATTTTATCGCCCTTATGGCATCATCGTTTCCCGGAATTATATAATCTATTTTTTCGGGGTCACAATTAGTGTCAACAATTGCGACAATAGGTATCTTTAATTTTTTTGCTTCATTAACGGCAATGGTTTCCCTTTTGGTGTCCACAATAAATACCGCCCCGGGGAGACCTTTGATATTCCTGATACCCCCCAAAACCTTGTCCAGTTTATCCCTTTCTTTCTGGAGCCTCAAAACCTCCTTTTTGGGGAGGGCCGTGATGTTTTCATCTTCAAACATCTTGTCCAGAGTGTTCAATCTGTCAATACTTTTCTTGATAGTGCTGAAGTTGGTAAGCATGCCACCAAGCCATCGCTGATTTACATACGGCATACCGCACCTCGATGTCTCTTCTTTGATCGCTTCCTGGGACTGCTTTTTTGTGCCCACGAATAAAAGCTCTTTCCCTGATGCTACCACGTCAACGACAAAGTTATACGCGTCTTGAAACATCCCTACTGTTTGCTGGAGGTCTATGATGTAGATATTATTTCTCGCCCCAAAAATATAAGGCTTCATTCTGGGGTTCCACTTATTCGTCTGGTGCCCAAAATGAACACCCGCCTCCAGTAATAACTTCATGGAAATATTTGCCATACGGTTACTCCTTTAAAGTGTTTTTATCTCCACCCCTGTCTTCTTGTCCGGAAACTTTTTAAAATACAAAAAAAGCAACACCCGGACAATCCAAGAGTGTATGAAATTTAAATGCAGCTTGCATGACTAGCATAAAGACATTAAATTATCAACTGAAAAAAATGTTTTACGTGTGATAGTGAGCATTAATCTTGATATAATCGAGAGAAAGATCGGAGGTATATATACTGAATGACTTATTCCCCATACCCAGCTTGATTTTTATTTTAATATCCGGTTTGCTCATTATTTCTGAGAGTCTTTCTTTTTGACCGGCGATACCGCACTCACCGGCAAAAACAGGAATTTCTTCCATGTAGACGCGAACGGCAGCAGTGGAAATGAGTACTCCAGCGGAACCGGCAGCCGCTACAATCCTACCCCAGTTGGGATCGCCCCCGAAAAAAGCAGTTTTAACCAGATTGGAATTGGCGATCTTGTAAGCCACCTTCTTTGCATCACCCGTAGATTTTGCTTCCTCGACTACGATTTCAATAAACTTTGTTGCCCCTTCCCCGTCCCTTACCATTGATTGGGCAAGATAAGACGCGACATCAAAAAGCATTTCTTTAAAAACGGTCAGATACCTTGACGGTTTTTTGATCGGATTATTTCGGGCAAGGCCGTTGGCCAGGATAACAGCTGTATCATTGGTACTCATACACCCATCTATCGTTATGGCATTAAAACTTTTGTCTACTGACTGTTTAAAAACAGTGTTTAATGTATAAAGATCAATATCGGCATCCGTCATAAAAAAGGCAAGCATGGTGGCCATATTGGGCTCTATCATTCCGGCACCTTTGGCAATGCCGCAGATGGTAACTTCTTTCGAGCCGATGTTTCCTTTACGAAGTGCTATCTTAGGGAATTTATCGGTCGTCATGATCGCCTCTTCGGCATCGGGAATACCGTTTACGTGTAATCCCCCAACAAGTCTTTCCAGGCCCGCTTCGATCTTTTTAATAGGAAGTTTGCATCCGATTATACCCGTCGAGGCCACTAAAACAAGCTCATCCCTGATTTTCAGTTCCCCGGAAGCAGCTTTGGACATGGCCAGGGCATCTTTATACCCTTCTTCCCCGGTGGCTGCATTTGCGTTACCACTGTTGATCAAAATTGCCTGAGCCATACCGGTTTTTACCCTTTTCATATCAAGGAGAACCGGGGCGGCCTTGAAGGAGTTTTTTGTAAATACACCTGCTGCCCTTGCCGGCACTTTTGAAAATATCAGGGCGAGATCTTTCCTGCTACCATCCTTGATACCTGCATGAATACCGTTAGCTAAAAAACCGGGAGCTGTATATGTCTCTACTTTACTTTCGATCATAACGTCTTATATCTCCCTCGCAATCAATGAACCATCATGAATTGCATTCAGAATATTACGTGCCTCTACACAATCTCCTATAAGATATGTTGGGATTTGATCGTGTAAAAACTTTGCCGACTCTTTGTTCGGTCTTGATCCTGCAGCAATTACGATAGATTCTGCCGGTATAAAAAAACTTTTGCCGTCTTTTTTAACAACAACCCCGTCTTCTTTTATCTCCTCCACCTTCGTTTCGGTAAGGATTTTCACACCTCCTTTGGCAAGTCGTTGTTTTTGGAACATTCGGGGGATCGGTCCCAGGTCTTCAGCTATCCTTGCCAACATTTCGACTATAGTTACTTCTTTTCCTCTTTCGGCTAAAAATTCCGCAGTTTCTACCCCTGCTAAGCCACCCCCTACCACGGCCACTTTTTGGGCTACTTCTTTTCCCAATAATATATCTTCGGCTGTAAATACGTTGTCTCTTTCAATTCCCGGGATATCGGGAATAGCAGGAATTGCTCCGGTGGCGATAATAATCACATCAGGCTTTATTTTGTCGACTATTTCCTGATTTACCGCTTTTTCCAGCTCTATCTCTACTCCGAGCTTTTCTATCTGCGCCCTGAGATATCGGGTTACATTTTCAATTTCCTCTTTGTGAGGAGGGATCTTAGCCAGACGCAACTGACCGCCTAATTCAGTTCCTTTATCAAAAAGTAGTACCTGATGTCCTCTTATGGAAGCAACCCTGGCAGCTTCCATACCTGCCGGTCCTCCACCGGCGATGAGTACCTTTTTAGGCGTCATGGCAGCTTTTATCCGAAGATCTTTTTCTCTTCCCACCTCAACATTAAGGCTGCAAGTAATAGCAAGAGATGTATATGCTCTGTCGGCACAACCTTTATTGCACGCAATGCACGTCCTGATATCCTCAAATCTTCCTTCAAGAGCTTTTTTTGGCAATTCCGGGTCTGCAATTAAAGGTCTGCCCATCCCGATTAAATCCGCTTTTTTCTCCTCTAAAATCCTTTCTGCCAGTAAGGGATCATTGATCCTGATACCGGAGATAACAGGAGTGTCTATAAATCCTTTTATCCACTCGGCAAGATGGACAAGAACGCCCGGGGGAAATGCCATGGGTAAAATATTTACCATTTCTCGAGAAACCGCCGTTGATATATTAAAGACGTCAGTGCCGGCGCTTCTCAGCATTTTAAATACTATTTCAATTTCTTTTTTAGTATATCCCCCTTCCGGAAACTCAGTTGCCGGGACACGGCAGGAGATAATGAAATCCTTGCCTGTTTTTTTTCTGATCTTTGTAACTATGGCACAAATAAATCTTGCTCTGTTCTCTATATTTCCGCCGTACCTGTCCTGTCTTTGGTTTGAATTGGAGAATAGAAATTGTTCCGTTAAAAATCTATGGCCACAGAGTACCTCTACTCCATCAAATCCCGCCTCCTGTGCTCTTCTTGCTGCTTCGGCATATTTCCCTACGATTGCTTCAATCTCTTCGATATTCAATTCCCGCGGGTTTTTTTCTAGAGATTTATCAGATAATCTTGTCATAGGAGGAGGGATGGGAGAAGGTGCAACAGGCTGAGTTCCAATAATCCTTGAAGAACATTCACGTCCCCCGTGGACCAGTTGAACAGCTATTTTTACTCCGTAGCTGTGAACAACTTCGGTTAACTTTCTAAACCCCGGGATATAATCATCGTTATATAAGCATAAATTGGTGGAGAGAACCCTTCCTGCAGGTTCTATGGCTGTTGCTTCTACTATGATGAAGCCAACCCCGCCCTTTGCCCTTTCCACAAAATAATCTATTAACCTTTCACTTACATAACCTCCAGTAGCAGCAAAGTTAGTGCCCATAGGAAGCATTACCAATTTATTCTTCAGTTCCAAACCATTAAGCCGAAAAGGCTCAAATAAAATCATCCTGATCTCTGACTATGTGTTTTATTTTACAATCACTGTCCGCAACACTTCTTATATTTCTTTCCGCTTCCGCAGGGGCAGGGGTCGTTTCTTCCTACTTTTTCCCCCTCTCTTTTGACGGTAGTAGATGTTTCACCCTCTTCGCCCCGGGAGAGGACATATTCCTGGCGGGATTGTTCTCTTATCTGCTCAACTTCTTCCTCACGCTGGACTTTGACCATGCAAAGTTTTTCAATGGTGTCTTCTTTGATACGGTGGATCATCTCCATAAACATCTCGTAGCCTTCTCTTTGATATTCTCTGACAGGGTCCTTTTGTCCGTATCCCCTGAGCCCGATGCCCTCTTTAAGGTGGTCCATCCCCAGCAGATGATCCTTCCATTGTGTATCAATGGATTGGAGCATTATTACCTTTATAAGGTAATCCATCAGAGGCTTACCGAAATCACTTTCTTTCTCCAGGAGAAGGGTTTTAACACCGGATATAACTGTATTTTCTATGGCTTCTCTGTTAAGATCGTTGCTCTGTTCACCGGGATTTAATTTCAAGGAGAATCGTCTGGAGACAATGTTATACAGCCCTTCGAGATCCCATTCCTCGGGATGGCGTTTCTCGTCTATATATTCCGGGATCAGGTCTTCCACAACCTCTTCCAGTATTTCTTCAATGTCTGACAGCAGTTTCTCACCACGAAGTGCATTTTTCCGTTGTTCGTAGATCACCTGCCGCTGTCTGTTCATGACGTCATCGTATTCAAGAAGGTGTTTACGTATCTCGAAATTATGCCCTTCAACCCTCTTCTGGGCATTTTCAATGGCCCTGGAAATAAGACGGTGTTCGATAGGCTGATTTTCCTCAAGGCCAATCCGTTCCATTACAGAGGAGATTCTTTCTCCCCCGAATATCCGCAGGAGATCATCTTCCAGTGAGAGGTAGAATCTTGATGATCCATTATCACCCTGCCTGCCTGATCTTCCTCTGAGCTGGTTATCTATTCTCCGACTTTCATGTCTTTCTGTTCCGAGAATGTGGAGACCGCCAAGCTCAGCCACACCGTCTCCAAGCTTTATATCAGTTCCCCTGCCTGCCATATTAGTTGAAAGGGTCACCATTCCCTGCTGGCCGGCTTGAGCGATGATCTCCGCCTCTTTTTCGTGATGCTTTGCATTGAGAACATGATGCTTGACTCCGGCACGGGACAGGTATTTACTTAAAAGTTCAGATTTTTCTATGGATATCGTTCCTACCAGAACCGGTCTCTTCGCCTTATGCAACTCTTTGATTTCCTCGATAATCGCATTGAATTTTTCCTTTTCCAGCTTGTAGATGACATCGCCGTGATCTGTTCTTATCATCGGTTCATTTGTGGGAACGACAATTACCTCGAGGTTGTAAATCTTTTTAAATTCGGCTGCTTCTGTATCGGCTGTACCGGTCATCCCTGCTAATTTACGGTACATTCTAAAGTAATTCTGGAAGGTAATGGAGGCAAGGGTCTGGTTTTCCTGCTCTATTTTTACTTTTTCTTTCGCCTCAAGGGCCTGATGCAGACCGTCACTGTAACGTCTCCCAGGCATTACCCTCCCCGTGAACTCATCAACGATAATGACTTTATCGTCTCTTACCAGGTAATCCACGTCCCGCTTGAAGAGGATATGAGCCTTCAACGCCTGATTCATATGGTGAAGAAGTTCAATATTCTTAGGTTCAAAGAGATTTTGTACCTTCAGAAAACTTTCGGCCTTCGATACACCCTCTTCCGTAAGGGCTACGGTACGGGCTTTTTCATCTACAGTGTAGTCCTGTTCCTTTTTGAGTCTCGGAATAATTTGATTTATACGGTAGTACTTATCTGTAGATTCCTCAGAAGGACCGGATATGATGAGCGGTGTTCTTGCCTCATCAATCAGGATACTGTCCACCTCATCAACGATTGCATAATGGTATTCACGGTGAACAAAATCTTCGAGGGTGAACTTCATGTTGTCACGGAGATAATCGAAACCAAATTCGTTG
>JBAZOY010000031.1:0-27884 GCA_041648505.1 Syntrophales bacterium
CAATGAATATTTGTAAGGCGTTATCAAGTTTTGGGACAAAATATCCTTTTTCAGTAAGAAGTTTTTATATCGCAGCATAATTGGAACAGGGCTTTTTCAACAGCCCCATAATTCCCTCTAATGTTTTAATCTCTACGGGTTTAATTTCCCGAAGCTTGCTTCGCTCTTATGAAGTATTCCTTTTTTTGATACCCCGTCAGCTTGCTGCGGGGTAGTTCATTATAACAATGACTGAGACTGAATGGATGTGCTTTGACAATGACCTTACTAAAGGCAAGGAGTTTGACTGACCACAAGGTAATTAGCAAAAGCAAGTCATCTTGAATTTGCCTGCTTTTCCTAAGTTATTTACAATAATTTGCCGTCCTTTCTTCTGCTTTCGTTCTCCGTCAAATTTTTCGATTCACACACCGGCACTTTTCCGAATCCAGATTTTGTGTCTGTTATTCCAAAAAATTTTATAAAAGTAACTATTTGTTTCAGACTACGTACTATTCCGCTGATAATTGACCACAGTCTATGATGCGAACCTGTTTTGACGGTTGCCCGCTCTGTGATCCGAAAGCTTCTATACTTTTGACCACATCCATGCCTTCGGTCACTGTTCCAAAGACCACATGCATGCCGTCAAGCCAGGGCGTTTTAGTGGTGGTTATAAAGAATTGTGAGCCGTTTGTGTTAGGACCCGCATTCGCCATTGACAAAATTCCAGGTCCCGTATGTTTTAGCGTAAAGTTCTCATCCTCAAATTTGGTGCCGTAGATCGACATGCCACCTGTTCCGTTATGATTGGTAAAATCGCCACCCTGGAGCATGAAATTCGGGATGATTCTGTGAAAAGTACTACCCTTATATCCAAAGCCCTTTTCACCTGTACATAGGGCACGAAAGTTCTCCGTTGTTTTGGGGGCTGTATCTGCGTGTAATTCGATTACTATTTTCCCCAATAATTCGCTATCAGCCTCAACGTCAAGAAAGACGCTTACATTTTTCATTATGTTTCCCTTCCTCATTCATGATTAATTGGTAATAAATTCACTCTCGTATTTTTCAAGCAATTTTTGCGTGCTAATGTTTATTGTTTAACGGGCATGTTGTCAATATATTTCTTGTTTTTCAGCACAAACGGATTTGTTGCATTATTTCTGTATAGGTGTCAGGCGCTTGTCCAGGACCTGCCAGATTTCTTTAATTGTCACAGTGCGGCGGGATTGGATTTGCCTCCGTTTCCTCCATGCCTTCTTTATGCCTCTTATGGCATCCCGCTTGGCACGCAGGATAACTCCACCTTGTCCTCGTACCGTGAATAAAAATATACTGACAATGTTTAGCAGTACATGAAGAGGTAAGAGGAGCCAGAACAAGGCCCCCGGCATGTTCTTCACAAAGGTCCAAACCAGATTACGATGACCGTGATAAACGGAAAAATTACTATCTTGACCACCCGTGGTAGCCGAGCTTGCATGTTGTACTACAGCGTTTGGAACGTACATGGCTTTGTATCCTGCCAGCCGTAGACGAAAACCCAGATCCACATCTTCAACATAGCAGAAAAAATCTTCGTCAAAACCGCCCACATCCACCAATGCCTGCCGTCTGTAAAGTGCTGCTGCAGCACACGGCGAGAAAATCTCATGCCCGATCAGGTCTTTCTCTTGTTGCTGCGCGCCGTGCCGGTCACGCCACACCAGTCCGCTTATATGGTAGTTATCACCGAGGCCGTCTAATATGTCAGGGTTTTCATGGCACAGTTGGCGAGAGCCAAACGCAGCTAACTCAGGATGATCATTAGCGGCGGTAAGCAAATTCTCAAGCCAGTCCGGTTCGGGGAAGGCATCAGGGTTGAGCAGGGCGACGAATTCCGTATTGCATTCGTGGAGAGCGTAATTATTTGCGGCGGCAAATCCCAAATTTTCACCCATGCGGAGTACAGTTACCTCAGTAAATTCATCGGTAAGATCAGCAGATGCATCACTGCTCCCGTTGTCTATCAGAAGGGTTTTTGATGGCAGGCAGGTTTGGTGGTGCAAATGCAATAAGCATTTCCGGAGAAGATCGCCCCCATTGTAATTAACAATGATAACAGTGATTGAAGCATTTGGTGAACTTCCCATGATTTATTCACTTCTCAGAACTACTGTTATTACATAGATCGACGTTTGAGTAAATAGGGACAACTTCTTTATTAATTGTCTCTATTAATTTTGAGGTTAGAGAGTTCCCATATTGACATAATCCTCTGTTCGTAAGAATCTATCTTCGCTAATATTTAATCCCTCTTCTATTAGTTCGAGAATAGTACCTTTTTCCTCCGGAAGTTTATATCCGTCGAAACCCTGATTTAATAGAGGGGTTAGTCTTCCGGGGGTGATTGAATAAGTGGGGTTCCTGAAGTGGTCGAAGCAGATCCTACTGGTTACATCCAGTTCTGCTATTAGTATCTTCATCTCTTTTAAACACTCATGGGGTGAGAGAAAATCATCTTTATTATTCATGTATTCTTCGAACAGAGGTGTATTGGGTAAAGGTGTAAAGGGCCTGGACCGTATAAAATCAGGGTTAATTATATTCAGCACCCTGGCCGTATTCTGGGCATGCTGCGTGGACATAGCCTTACCACCCAAACCGGGCATGATATATTCCGAGAGTTCCATGCCAGCCTCTTTGACCTTCTTTCCGGCTACGATATGTTCCTCCGCTGTTACTCCTTTTTTTACCTTCTTTAATAACTCATCGTCCCCTGTCTCCAGGCCTATATGTAATCTTGTGAGACCTGCGCAAGACAGATCTTTCAGGTACTCCTCATTCATTTTAAATATGGTCTTGGCTCTAGTATAGGAGGTTACTCTCTCCAAGGTCGGAAATTTATCCCTCAAGTATTTGATAATTTCGACTAATTGAGCGGTTGGCATGATAAGAGAATCGGCGTCCTGTAAAAAGGCTGTTTTTGCCCCGGAGTAGAGCCAGTTAAAGATATTAACGAAACCATGATTCCCTGCGAGTTTTGGTGTATTTCTCACTAGAGCGGTTCCTACTTCGGCAGTTATGTTACCGGCACAGCCCAACTCTCGGGAAGTTCTTTTTATTTCTTCACAGATGAAGTTTGCCGTATCTATATCGGCCTTAACATCATCTACGGTCCTCATCTGGAATTTTTCATGTTCATAAGGTCTGCCGTAACAAAATGTACATTGGTTCCACGGGCAGTTTCTGGTAACCCTTATCAGAAGGGAATAACTTCCACCTTCACTGGGAGGACGTATGGGGCCTATTTCAAAAAAGGCTTCTGTCAATTTTCGGTTTGTATTGTTTAAATTATCCAAATTACTGCTCCTTTCCTTTTTCAGGAAGTATATGTTTTTAAAAAGTTAAGACAATTCCCGTCGTAATTTCTTTTAGTGAGAAAACAATTCGAGGGAAAATTTCCACTGTATTTACCTGCTCGATAAGTTGAGATGCTGTCCCGGTAGAGATACAAGCTTTCGTTACTGCCGTTACCCACCGGTATACGAAGATAAGAGGGGTGTCTTATCGAAGATTTCTTGACTGTACATTTTAATCTTTGCAAGAGAATCTTGTTTTAAAAATAGTAACTTCTAGTCAAATTGTCAAATAAAAAACCGGCCGGGCAACCGTTTGTTAGGATTCAACTACTGCTATATCACACCCTGTGTAATGGCTGGCTGCCTTGCATCGAAGCCATGTCCCGGGCCATCCGTGGCAGATGAGGCCGAAGGGTAGAAAGTAAAGAAGGAATAAATGAAGAAAGGCTTTGAACATAGAGAATGTTATAGATACGACGCTCAAGATATTGAAGGATCTATAATTGCTGATTTTGGTGACAACTAATTATTGACAAGGGAGCTTTTCTATTCCAAAATCAACTGTAAGTCATAAAAGATAGAAGATACAGTAGCTGGAGGTAAACGATGACTAAAGAAGAAGAAATCCTGGCGATGGAAGCGGGTAGAGATTTAGATATAATGGTGGCTGAGGATGTAATGGGGTGCAAATTTGTAAAAGATGAAATTTTTGGAGATATACAAATTTCTGATGATGGCGAGTGGGTACCCTTACAGTGTTATTCCAAAGACAAATCCATAGCTATGTCAGTGTCGCAAAGATTAGAGGAGTATTACAACTTGAGGGTTGATTTTGAAAGTCTTGCCGGCAGGTGGGATGTCAATTTTCTCAAGGGGGGGATTAACTATTATTATCCGGATCTAAAAGCTACTTCCCTTCCGGAAGCAATTTGTAAGGTCGCTTTGCTCGTGGCTCATGGTGAGAAACGACAGTCGGCGGATGGGGATGACCTTTTTTATGCGGGGGACTGGTTGGAGAAACTTCTGAAAAAGGGAAAAAGAGGTAAGTTATTGGAAAATATCATTGAAATTGAGCTTGATATGTTTCAGCGAGTCAGATCAGCCGGGCCATCCTTGTGCCAGGAAAGCCCCGAGACTTTCAGGGTAATGCGTGAGATGACATTCTCTGTTTTTTCCATGGAAACTCTCAAATCTTATCTTGGGGATCTGCAAAAAGCTAAAGCTGATGACAGAAATCTCTTGACGGAAAAGTATGCCCGAATGCAAAATCTCATTCCTCCTATTAAAACTAATCCGGCTATTAAAGATATTGTTGAAATTGAGGCTCGTTGGATGGGGGAATTAACAAAAAAATATCCCAAGAGTTTTAAAGCCGGCGTTTCCGGCTTTGAGATTTATCTTTCCAGCGAACTGGAAACTTATTCCGATAAGACTTTAGAGTTATATCTCACAGATATTTCCAAAGCAGAAGAAGAAGGAATAAATTTGGCAGAAAAACGGTATACTAAAAATAACGTTATAGCTTTATCGCTGAAGTAGAGGAGAAGGGCATAAGCTTTATCAGGCTGGTATTCTCCTCAACCAGATGGAGTATCTGAACTAGGGGTGGAGAGATTTACCTGAAGCAACCCTTACGAAAGGGGCGTCTTTGTCAGCAGAAGAAGAGATAATAAAAGGTCTTGAGAAAGTGCTGGTCCCGGGAACCGAGTACAATCTGGTTAATCTCAACCTGGTTCGTCATATCGCTATTTCAGATGGAAAGGTTGATATTGTTCTTGCGTCGGCGGCCCTGAATAAAGAGGCCCGGAATTGGATCAAGGCTCAGGTGAGCGAAATCAACGAGAAAATTCCCGGGGTAAGAGAGACAATAATAAGTTTTGTCGAGGCCAAGCCTGAACAAATCAACGAGATCCAACGTGTAGTTGCCGTGATGAGCGGCAAGGGCGGGGTAGGAAAGTCTTTGGTGACCGGTCTTATTGCCCTTTCTCTAGCACGCCGTGGTCATAAAGTGGGTATTCTTGATGCTGATATTACCGGACCGAGTATCCCCAGAATGTTCGGCGTTACTGCCCGGCCCTTGGGAAGTGATACGGGTATCCTGCCCGTGCTTTCCCGGGTTGGTATCGAAATCATGTCCATTAACCTCCTTCTGTCCAATGAGGACGACGCCGTTATCTGGCAGGGATCCGCTATTGCCGGTACAATAAAGCAGTTCTGGGAGGAAGTACTGTGGGGCAGGCTTGACTATCTGCTGGTAGACTTACCACCAGGGACTTCCGATGCCTCCCTGACCGTGATGCAATCACTGCCCCTGTCAGAGGTGATTATTGTCTTCAGTCCGCAGGATCTGACGATAATGGTGGTGAGGAAAGCAGTACAAATGATTAAGAAAATGGATATTCCTATTTTAGGAGTTGTGGAGAATATGAGCTATTTTCTTTTACCTGACAGCGGAAAGAGGATAGATCTTTTTGGCAGCAGCAAGGGACAGGAGATGTCAAGGACAACCGGAGCGCCTTTACTGGGCCAGATCCCTGTTGACCCTGAGCTTGCCGGACTCTGCGATGAAGGAAGCCTTGAGCTTTATGACTCCGTGGTTCTCCAAACATTTGCCGAGAATGTAGTTCAGGCTCTGTCAGTCGTGAGAAGTATGAAAAAGGCGTGATTTTCTCCGGAAAGGACCAAAGAGCAAAGGCGAGGGACCATTTTATGGAAACCGTTAAAAGAAAGATTCTCTTTACAAAGGAAATTATTGAAAAGAGGGTACAGGAACTGGCCGAGACGATTTCATGTGATTATGAGGGAAGAGAGTTAATCGTTATCGGTATTCTCAAGGGAGCATTTGTTTTTACGGCAGATCTGGTCAGGTATATTAGGACACCCTGCCTTGTTGATTTTGTGAAACTGGCAAGTTACGGTACCGAAACGGTCAGCTCCGGAGAGGTGGTGATGAGTAAAGATGTTGAATTGTCCATAGAAGGAAAGGATATTCTCATTGCTGAAGACATTATCGATACCGGCCTGACGATGTCTTTTTTAGTAAATATATTTAGAGAGAGAAAACCCCGCTCATTAAAAGTCTGTGCATTACTTGATAAGAGACAGAGAAGGGAGACCCAATTTGAGGCCGACTATGTGGGTTTTACTATTGAAGACGATTTTGTTGTGGGGTACGGCATTGATTTTAATGAAAAATTTCGTGATCTTACGGAAATATGCATCATCGAGAAATAGCCGAAGAGAGTAGGGTGATCACTCAGATTATGTGTCTGACACTGTACACTTTATTCGCTATCAGCACTGTATTCCCCTTGACACACAACTCAGCCATCCTTACATTATTTAAAACAGAGAAGATAGTTATCATTAACCATAAAATTTTTTACCAAACCAAACTATTCACTACGGGTTCGTAACCTGCGAAGCATTAAAGGTTATCTGTTTTTAAGATAATATCAAAGATTCTTACCAAAGATTCCATTTATTCGGGCATTATGATCATAATCAAGATGACTATGGTCTCTCATTCAGATGTGTGTGGGGGGGGGCTTATCGGAGGCTCCTTTGAACATCACATAAGTATAAAGCAAGCGACTCAGATATTTTTTCTGTCCGACCTTTCGTAGGATTTTGGATATTATTTCTCTTCTGTATACTATCTGAATACCTCTTTGAACCTGACGTGTGGCTTGACAAGGGCGAACACATAAGTTTTTACGGGGGTGGAAAAGATGAAACCCGTCAATAAATACCGTAATCGGCTGGCTTCTGAGAAGAGTCCTTACTTGATTCAGCATGCTGCCAATCCTGTAGACTGGTATCCCTGGGGACCGGAAGCTTTTGCCACGGCCCGAACCGAAAATAAGCCAATATTCCTGTCTATCGGATATTCGACATGTCACTGGTGTCACGTGATGGCGCACGAGTCGTTTGAGGATATTGAGGTGGCTCGGGCAATGAACGATGCTTTTATCTCCATAAAAGTTGATCGGGAAGAACGCCCGGATATTGACAGCCTCTACATGACCGTCGCCCAAATGATGACCGGTCGTGGAGGATGGCCCCTTACTGTCATTATGACCCCGGAAAAAGAGCCTTTCTTTGCCGCCACTTATATCCCCAAAGAAACCCGCTTCGGACTTGTCGGTATGCTGGAGCTTATCCCGCGTATCAAAGATCTTTGGGAGAATCATAAGGATGAGGTCCTGCAATCGGCAGGAAAGATCACCGATACCCTGCAAAATATTATACCAAACACCTCGGGAGATTGCCTCAGCGTACATCTTTTGAGCCGTACCCATGCGCAGCTTACCGAACGATTCGATTTCCGGCACGGCGGCTTCGGTACTGCCCCCAAGTTTCCCACACCGCACAATTTATTGTTCCTGCTTCGCTATTGGAAAAATACCGGCGATGAAAAAACGCTGCGAATGGTAGAGGATACCCTCCGGGCTATGCGACTTGGCGGCATTTATGATCATGTGGGTTTCGGTTTCCATCGTTACTCTACGGATGCTGAGTGGCTTTTACCTCACTTTGAGAAAATGCTCTATGATCAGGCGATGTTGGCGATGGTTTATATTGAAGCTTATCAGGCTACGGGGAAAAGAGAATACCAGAATACCGCCCGTGAAATATTCACCTATGTTTTGAGAGATATGACGGCGCCTGAGGGCGGATTCTATTCTGCCGAGGATGCTGACAGCGAAGGGAAAGAAGGTAAGTTCTATACCTGGACTGAGCTTCAGATAAATGAAGTTCTGGATGAGAAGGAAGCGGGAACGATAATCAAATTGTTCGACATTGCTGAGAATGGCAATTTCCCCGAAGAGGCAACCGGCAGGCAAAACGGAACAAACATTCTGCACCAGAGAAAACCACTTGAAGAGCTTGCCGTTGATTACGGTATGCCCCAATCGGAACTTCAGCAACGGTTAGAAAAGGCTCGCCTTAAACTGTTCGAACACCGCGAAAAGAGAGTTCGTCCCCATAAGGACGATAAAATCCTGACTGATTGGAATGGTTTAATGATTGCTGCTCTGGCAAAAGGGGCGCAGGCTTTCAATGAACCGCTATACTCCGAGGCAGCCCGGCGTGCGGCAGACTTCATTCTCCGGAACATGCGCACACCCGATGGTCAGCTATTGCACCGCTATCGAGATGGTGAAGCTGATTTGCTTGCTTATGCCGAAGGTTATGCTTTTCTGATCTGGGGACTGTTAGATTTATATGAAGCCACTTTTCATGCGCACTACCTTGAATCGGCTATATCCTTAAATACTGATATGCTGGAGCACTTTTGGGATGATGTAAACGGCGGCTTTTATTCCAGCTCTGACAAAGGGGAGAAGCTTCTCGTCCGACAGAAAGAAATATATGACGGCGCTATCCCATCAGGTAACTCGATAGCCATGCTGAACCTGATTCGTCTCGGGCGAATGACTGCAAATCAGGACTTGGAAAAGAAAGCCTCAACAATTGGAAGCGCCTTCTCGGAAACTGTTAACAATGCTCCTATGGGATTTGCTCAGCTTATGTGCGCACTGGATTTTTCAATAGGGCCTGCTCATGAAATTGTAATTGCCGGAGACTTGCAGGCGTCCGATACCCAGGTTATGCTGGAGGCATTAAGAACAAAGTATATTCCAAACAAGGTTGTACTATTCAACCCTGTCGACAAGGATTCGCCAAAAATCCATAAATTAGCTTCTTTCACAAAGCATCAAACAAGCATTGACGGCAAAGCCACAGCTTATGTTTGTTCGAATTATAAATGTGAGCAACCGGTAACGGATGTTCGCAGCATGCTGGAATTATTGGGAACTTAGATCATTAAGCGGTTTTAAATTAGAAAGGAGGCAAAGAGATAAGACATGGAACACAAACTACCCGAACTGCCATTTGCCAAGGATGCGCTTGCACCTCACATATCCGGCGAGACCATTGAATATCATTATGGTAAACACCACAAGGCATATGTAGATAATCTTAATCGACTGATCTCCGGTACTGAATTCGAAAAGGCAACTATAGAGGAGATAATCAGGAAGTCATCCGGTGGTATTTTCAACAATGCAGCACAGATTTGGAATCATACCTTCTATTGGAATTGCCTGTCACCAGAAGGTGGTGGCGAACCTACCGGAGATATTGCAGACGCCATTAATAGAGACTTCGGTTCGTTTACACAGTTCCGCGAGAAGTTCACCAGCACCGCTGTAACATTATTCGGTTCCGGATGGGCATGGCTTACAAAGAATGCCGATGGCGTTCTCTCTATAGAAAGTACAAGCAACGCGGGAACTCCATTAAGAGACGGCAGGAAGGCTCTCTTGACCTGCGATGTCTGGGAACATGCCTACTATATCGATTACAGGAATGCGAGGGCTGCGTATCTGGAGGTATTCTGGAAACTCATAAATTGGAAATTTGTGGCGCAAAACTTAGGTTAGAGATGTTGTTTTCCTATGAATTATTTCATTGAGAGGACTGAGATTACTTTGCTACGGAATAATGGACACAAAATATATGGAGTGAAAAGATGCCGATAGATGTTAATTTCATGGTTGGAGGCGAAGCGGGTCAGGGAGTGCAATCGGTGGGTTTTTTACTGGCCAAAGCTTTCGCTCGCGGGGGATACTATATTTTTGCCGACCAGGACTATGAATCCAGGATAAGGGGAGGCCATAACTTTTTCCGGGTCAGGGTAAGCGACTCTAAAGTGGATGCCATAGCTGAACCGTTAGATATGCTGATTGCTCTCAACAAGGAGACTATAGACCTGCACCGGGAAGAGTTAGTTTTAAAAGGAATAGTCTTGTTCGATGGGGAAGAAATAACGAATACCGGTGGCGATAATCAACTGTTCAGTGTCCCTGTGAACAGGATGGCGGAGGAAAAAGCGGGGAATAAACTGAGTGCCAATACAGTTGCCTTGGGTGCTGCCTTAGGTTTGGTCGGATATGATCTTGAGATATTAGTTAAAGTTTTACGAGATCATTTCGGTGCCGGTGAAGTTGCGGACAATAACGTAAATGCTGCCACGGCCGGATATGAATACGCCCGCCAAAACTTCAAAGGTAATTTTGCCATCCAGCTTAAGCCGATCAGTGATGTGAAAAGAATGCTGCTTACCGGTAACGAAGCCGTTGCTCTGGGGGTTGTTGCCGCCGGCTGCAAGTTCGTGGCCGCTTATCCGATGACCCCTGTTACCTCCATTATGGAGTATCTGGTATCTAAGGCCGATGATGCAGGCATTGTAGTAATACAACCCGAAGACGAGATCGCGGCAGTAAATATGGCAATCGGTGCCGGTTACGCCGGCGTAAGGGCAATGACGGCTACTTCCGGGGGAGGTTTTTCTCTTATGGTGGAGGCCCTGAGTCTGTCCGGCATGACAGAGACCCCTGTCGTGGTTATTCTTGGACAGCGTGCCGGCCCCGCCATAGGATTGCCCACCAGGACAGAGCAGGGTGAGCTTGAGTTTGCCGTTCATGCCGGTCACGGAGAGTTCCCCAGAGTAGTTCTCGCTCCGGCTACAATTGAAGACTCCTTCCGGCTGACCATCAAAGCCTTTAATTTGGCGGAAAGATACCAGGCGCCGGTCATATTACTAACGGATCATTATCTGGCCACCTCCTACTCTACTGTTGATAAGTTTGACCTCTCAGGGATAGCTGTTGATAGAGGTCTTCTTTTTTCAGTCCCCCCCTCCCAATCGGCATATAAACGATATAGAGTAACAGAGTCAGGCATTTCACCCAGGGCTTTTCCTGGACAAGAAGATGTCCTGGTGGTAGCGGACTCTGATGAGCATGATGAGAATGGGCACCCCATTGAGGATGCCAAGACCAGGGTCAGAATGATGCAGAAGCGTATGCGAAAGCTCTTCAGCCTCGGGCATGAGATTGCTTCACCTAAAATATACGGTCCCAGACGGGCGGAAACAACGCTTATCGGCTGGGGAAGTACTTATGGTGCCATTTGCGAGGCGTCAGACATCCTACGCAAGGAAGGACGGGACATCAATACGTTTCACTTGAACGAACTGTGGCCCTTCCCCGATGAAAGAGTATCTGCTGTGCTGGACAGTGCGCGTAAAAGCTATGTGATTGAGAACAACGCCACAGGGCAGCTTTCCCGTTTAATACGAGCAGAAACCGGGAGAAAGGTCAGTGGTAAAATTCTTAAATGTGATGGACGTCCCTTTACTCCGGCAGACATTGCCAGGGAAATAAGAAAGGCGGGTTGCTGATATGGTGACTATGAATGATTACGATGGTCTGAATCCTGCTTGGTGCCCTGGTTGTGGTAACTTCGGCATCCTGACTGCGGTTAAGAAGGCACTGGTAGAACTTGATCTTGAGCCCTGGCGGGTGCTGATGGTCTCCGGTATCGGGCAGTCAGGTAAGTTACCTCACTACACCAGGTGTAATGTTTTTAATTCTCTTCACGGCAGGCCCATTCCACCGGCTATTGGCGCCAAGATTGCCAATCATGAGCTTATTGTCATTGCAATAAGTGGTGACGGAGATGCTTACGGAGAGGGGGGAAACCACTTCATCCATGCCATGCGCCGTAATCACGACATAACCTATCTGGTACACGACAACCAGGTGTATGCTCTTACCAAAGGGCAGGCATCTCCTACAAGCGACCAGGGGTTCATAACCAAGGTTACACCACATGGAGCGACCTTACCTTTCAAACCGGCCGCTCTGGCCATAGCGGCCGGTGCCGGCTTTGTGAGCAGGGGGTTTGCAGGTGATATAGAGCATCTTACCGGTCTAATTAAAGCAGGCATTGCGCATAAGGGATTTGCTCTGATCGACATTCTCCAACCCTGTGTCTCATTTAATCATCAGAATACCTACAATTGGTACCAGCAGAGAATATATAAGCTGGAAAATGAGGCCGACTATGATCCAGGTAACAAGATAGCGGCTTATAACAAATCCCAGGAGTGGGGAGAACGAATACCAATCGGTGTTATTTATCGGGAAGAATTGCCCGTCTTTGAGGAACAACTGCCGGTTTTGAAGAAAGGGCCGTTGGTGAGACAGAAGATTGAGCCTAACCAGGTGGAAAGGCTGTTCGATGAGTTTTTGTAAGCAGGATAAGGACACACAACTTTTTCTGCCGAGGTGTAGATAATAAATGGAATCAATCACGAAGGAATTATTAACGAGGAGGCGGCATCCAGAGCCGGGGGGGGAGCCGGGGTACTACTACTGGTTAGTCATGAATAAGTGTATGTGTTAAGAGCACATACAGCTTACTGAGGCCGGATAATTAATCAAGAAAAGACTGAAGGAGGAGAAGAGATGAAAGCAAAAGTTGTTTTCTACAGCATGTACGGTCACATTTACACAATGGCTCAAGCTGTGGCTGAAGGTGTGCGAGAGGTGGGGGGGGCAACAGTGGAGATCCTGCAGGTTCCTGAACTGGTACCCGATTCCGCATTAGAAAAGTCCGGAGCTAAGAAAGCGCGCCAGGTATTCGCTCATATACCCGTTGCTAAACCTGATGATCTGGTCGATGCCGATGCGATCATTTTTGGTACGCCCACACGTTTCGGCAACATGTGCAGCCAGATGCGTAATTTTCTTGATCAGACCGGAGGCCTTTGGGCACAGAATGCCTTTGTTGGAAAGGTCGGCAGTGTGTTTACCTCTACTGCCACGCAGCATGGCGGGCAGGAGACCACCATTATCAGTTTCATTACAAATCTACTTCATCTGGGGATGGTGATCGTTGGCTTGCCCTACTCGGAAACTCGCCAGATGACTTTAGAGGAAATAAGCGGCGGCACTCCATATGGCGCCAGCACGATTGCTGCCGGTGACGGCAGCCGCCAGCCGAGTGAAAATGAGTTAGCCATGGCACGTTTCCAGGGACGCCATGTGGCTAACATAGCGAAGAAGCTGGCTGGAAAATAGGAAGATGTCCTCCTACCATATATCCACTACCGATTAATACGCAGCGAGATGTTCTGGAAAAGGAAGGTGAGGAAAATGCCGACCCGGCGCGCGTTTTTCACAAACATGAAAACTATCATGCCTGTTCGTCGAAAATTGTATTCATCGGCGTTCAAAAATATTTTTCGTGCCTTCTGAATCCAATTTTCTCTGTTTTGCAAAGGCCTGAATATGTAATTCAGTAAAATAAAAGAGAAGGAGGTCTTAGACGATGGCAGAAAAGAAAAAGTATACAACAGGTTTTGGTGCGCCGGTTGATAATGATCAGAACAGTAAGACGGCAGGCGTTTCAGGTCCTATATTAATGCAGGATGTACATTTACTGGAGAAAATGGGACATTTTGACCGTGAACGCATCCCCGAACGTGTAGTACATGCCAAGGGGGCGGGCGCACACGGCTATTTCGAGGTCACCGCCGATGTGACCAAGTATACCAGGGCTAAGTTTCTCTCCAAGATTGGAAAACGCACGGACGTTTTTGTTCGTTTCTCGACGGTAGGCGGGGAAAAAGGATCGGCGGATGCCGAGCGTGATCCTCGTGGGTTTGCGGTGAAGTTCTACACGGAAGAGGGAAATTACGATCTGGTAGGGAACAACACTCCGGTATTTTTTATTCGTGATCCGCTGAAGTTCCCCGACTTCATCCACACCCAGAAGCGGCATCCGGCGACTAATCTAAAGGACGCCGACATGTTCTGGGATTTTCTCTCGCTGACACCGGAGTCTATTCATCAGGTCAGTATCCTGTTTTCCGACCGTGGTACGCCCCGGACATACCGAAACATGAACGGCTACAGCAGCCATACATATAAGTGGTATAACGATAAGGGTGAATATTTCTGGGTTAAGTATCACTTTAAAACCGAACAGGGTATTCAGAATCTAACTAAGGAAGAAAGCACAAAACTGAAAGGAGAGGACCCTGATCATGCCACCCGCGATTTATACCGTGCTATCGAAAGAAGTGAATTTCCTTCATGGAAATTGGAAATGCAGATTATGACGCCTGAACAGGCGACTAAATACCGCTTCAATCCGTTCGACATCACCAAAGTTTGGTTCCATGAAGACGTTCCCCCGATTACTATAGGTCGCATGGTACTCAACCGAAATCCGCAAAACTACTTTACAGAGGTCGAACAGTCTGCTTTTTCTCCCGCTAATTTTGTTCCCGGTATTGCTGCTTCGCCCGATAAGATGCTGCAGGGAAGGCTATTTTCCTATCACGACACTCATCTTCATCGACTGGGGACAAACTACCAGTTATTGCCGATAAACAGACCAAAGGCAACTACGGTGAATCACTATCAGCGTGATGGGTTTATGAATCCTGACGACAATGGCGGGGGAGGCCCAAACTACTATCCTAACAGTTTTGGCGGTCCGGAACCAAGTCCCGGAGTAGAGGAGCCGCCCTTTGATATTTCCGGACAAGCTGCGCGCCATTCCTATGAACACCCGAATGATGATTTCTTTCAGCCCGGAGAACTCTACCGCAGGGCCATGAGCGATGAGGATCGGGGCCACTTTATCGGAAATATTACTTCCCACTTGTGTAATGCGCAGAAACGAATCCAGTTACGTCAGACAGCCATTTTCTATAAGGCCGATCAGGATTCCGGCAGTAGAATAGCAGAGGGTCTTAAACTGGACATAAAAAAGGTGAAACAGCTTGCCGAGATGTCACAGGAAGAGAGAGCTAAAGCTACGGCTGAATGAAGCCGGCTTTTGGTTTTAAAGACACTACTTCAATTTTGTTTACGGCCTTTACCACTCTGTCGGCTGAAAGATCATCGGGTAAAATCAGTTTAAATTTTCCGCCCTTCTTAACAGGCTGGTTCGCTGCTTGATCGGCAACCATAATGGTTTTCCCCTTTGAAGATAAGAACACTTCTCCGCAGGAAACAAGGGAACGATATCCATCAGGCGCAGAAATGATGACGACTTGATTAAAATCCGGTGCGAGTCCTGCCTTTTTAAGAAGTTCTGAAAGAAGGACTCCGCCATAAGACTCCAGTCCGTGATAACCTGCTCCGTCTCCTAACATTTTAGCTTGGGCTTCGGTACGAGGATAGGAGGCAAGATCAGAGAGATTCAATGCCTGTTTTACTTCGCCCGTTACCGTAAAGCCGGGCGAAAAGAGGTTTTTAGTCTTTTTAACCGCCATTTTGAGATGCAGATCTACTACTTCGATATTGGTTACATCTTCAAGAGAACGGTCTGTATAAAAGTCGTTAGCGACTACCAGCTTGGGATAGCCGACCTTTCGCGAGAGGACATTTAGCCTGGCTTGATAAACATCAGGCCCATGACAACTTTTACAGTCTGCATGAGGCACAACAGGAATGCCGGAAAAGGCCAGAACCACATCTGAGGGATTGCTGTAAAAAACCTCCCCCCATGAAAGGACCGTCTGCTTCCCGTCTTTATTATGCACCAGGATCGCAAGGTCAGTTTGTTTTAAAAAGCCGGTCTCTTCTTTTTGAATCTTGGCAATCTCAAGCAATGTTTTTAAGGGAATACCCCGAAAATGGAATGCGCCATTGTATTGAAGATCTCTGGTGACTTCATTCAGCCGGACTGTAACTGTCTCTAATTTTTGAAGATATTCAAGGGTGAGATTTAGAGGCTGCCGGACCGAACCTGTGATGCTGATAGAAGGAAGGGGCGCTGTCCATCCGTTACCTGCAAGAAAGAATAAAGAGAAGATGATAAGAAGATATGACAAAGCAAATTTTTTCTGCATGTGATTTTCCTTTAGCAATCAATATTTAACTGAAATTCCGATGTAAAAATTTCTTCCTGGACCGGGAAAGCCGTATTCTGACTCAAAATTCTTGTCGAGGATATTATTGAGCGCCAGATAGGCCTCACAATATTTCAAGAAAGTGGCTGAAATCCTGGTATTTACAGTAAAGTAGTCTTGGACCTTTGTTTCCGCCTGAGTTGTATTTGTAGGGGTGGGGAGTTGGCTGAAGATTTCACCCATATAAATACCGGCCAGGTCAATACGCGTGTTAACGGAAGGAATCGTGTAGGTTACCCCGATGTCAACTTTATGTTCAGGGACATTGACGACATCGTCGGTTACCCTGCCTTCGCTCTTATCCTGGGCATAATTATAAGTGTAACCAGCCCGTAGAACCAGGTCTTTTACCGGGTAATACTCTCCGTTTAATTCAAAGCCCAACATCTCAATCTTGGCATAGTTTTGATATTGAGAGGCAGGATAGAGATGAGGGTCGGCATCACGACTGATAAAATCTGATATGTCGTGATAGAAACCTGCAAGCTCCGCTTTTCCATAGTCTGAAAATAATTGTGAGACTCCAAGTGTATAGTTGATTGCCTTTTCAGCCTTCAGGTCTAAATTTCCACTCTTTGATGAATATAGCTGATCCAGCGTCGGGAAACGAACCTTTCGGGCAATCGAACCAAAAAGTTTCGTGGAATCGGTAAAATTATAGGTGGCCCCAATCATGGGATTTAATTCATCCATTGTATCCGGCTCACCTGCATCGTTTTGTTTGATGAACGCTCCGGTATTTTTGTCGGTAATATTGATCTTGGCCTCCGTTACATTAAACCAATCGTAGCTCACCCCGGCAACAACTGTTAAATTCTTTATTAAGTTAAACTCATTTTCCAGACCCGCTGATCCGGTGTACGAAAATGTTTTTGCAAAGGGCAGATACTCGTCATCGCGCTGTTTGTGGGAATCACCTCTGTAGTTGAAAGAGAGCCTGATAACATCCCAATCTACAGGTTGAAAATCACTCATAAGAAACCCGCCCATAGTGTAATCTTCATATCTGCTTACCGCAATTTCCTGGCTATAATCCTGATCCGAATAGGAAGTATAGTCATCGACATGATTGTGATAAAATAACTTAGTCTTGAGGCTTAATCGGTCAAGGACTTTTTGCTGTCCACTTAAGTCTATGCCCCAATTATCATATTTGGTAATCCGGTCAAAGACTGATGAAAAGGCGGGTTTCGCGGTGAATACTTGTCCACCATATATAGAAGAAGGATCTCCTTTCTCTTTCGCTATATAGTGGAAATTAAGATAGTACTCCGAACCCGGATTCGGATCTATGCCTACTTTGGCCCAGAAGCTGTCCGTTTTGTAATCGGAATTATTACGACGTCCACCATCCTCCAGAACCGCTTGCGTTGTTGTTCCCGGTTTCCTCGTAATGGTTCCGATCTGTGGGGAGAAGTCGTCCGACATCCTCCATCCGTCGGATTCTTGGTGGCTGTAGTTCAACCAATAGTTGAAGATACCGGATTTCATGCCATGAGAAAGAGATTCCCTGTGGGTGCCATAATCTCCCGCCTCCAGGGTTACTTCGGTAGAAGGTTTATCGGCAGGTTTTTTCGTAATAATGTTGACGACTCCCATTAAAGCATTCGGTCCATAGAGAACAGAGGCTGCTCCCTTGGTAACCTCGATTTTTGCGACGTTATCGACAGGGATCTGATTCAAATCGAGTTTCCCGTATTTGGTCTCATAGTATGGAACGCCATCAATCAGGACTAAAATTTTGGCTTGATCCATGCCATGAATTTGAATCGAGGGCTCATTCTTGCGGCCTGTGGAAACTCGAATTCCGGGGACATACGCCAAAGCTTCAGCAACGGTATGACTATTGGTGGCTTTGATATCCTCAGCAGTGACTTCATTTGTGATGGCCACATCCTGAACTACCGGCAGTTTCTCAGACGTAACAAAGATTTCTCCAAGATTGAATACCTGGAAGTCTTTCTGCCCTCCATTTTTGTCAATTTCTTCTGCCCATGCCGGACTGAACAAAACGAGTAAAATAAAGCACATGCCCATTAAAAAAAATATTCCCCTGTTCATACATGTCTCCTTGATTTAATTTTTTGTTACTCGGTATTGGCTGAACCACAGGATGGTAAACTCTGTGATTTGGGGGTGATTACGACCAGGTCCGGATGGTAATCCCCGTGCAATTAATAATTGATGGTAATTTAAGAAAAATGAAATGTCAAGAAAATAATTACTTATAATTACTAAATATTACTATTAATAACAAATAATATCATTATGTGCCGGGATAGACTTGGATACCTTTCACCATCTGCTTAAGAATGTTAGTCTTCTGAAAAAACTTCTGGTGTGAAACGATTGGCGTTCACTATTGACAAACAACCTCAGCCGCAGCAAAGAGCTTGTTCCAAATATCCGCTATTGGTTTGGTCATTGATTACGGCTATGGGGGACTTAGAAAGGTTTGACAGGAGGGAAAAGGGAGCTATGTAAGTCTTTTTAGTGAAGGGTTGGAAATTGTGCACATTCAAATAATTGCCGATGCACAAAATATCTGATTTTCCGTATCAGTGAAGATAACGACACTCAGCGCCGTGCCATTGCGAAATAATCACCCGGCCGCGTAAGCATTCGCTAAGATTTGCCCTCGCAGGCATTAGGCCTGCGAGGTACGGTTGATTTTCATATACAGTTGCGGACTTGTTTTGAACGGGGGTTTCGTTAACTATTACTCACTGGTGCAAGGGAATCTACGGTGATCTGACGCGACTTGAATTTCCACTCCCCGCCGACTTTGGCGTATTCGTCGTCATACCACGCCACCATCGCCCATGGTTTGTCGTCGCGTATCAGGCGTGCCTCCAGATAACAGGTTCCTTTGGCCCGCTCCGCGCTCAAGAGCTCGACCACATGGTTGTGAATGAAAGGCCGCGGCTTCATCGGACTCATTACATCATTTTTGATCATTTCGCGCAGTTTCTCACGGCCCTGTGTCCTGGGCAGTATCGGATCATTGATTGATATCTCTCCGTCTTCAGTAAAGAGATTCACGTATCCGTCCACATCCTTCTGCCAGATACAGTGGCAGTAGCGCATGGGTAAGGTGCGAATTTCTTCCCGGTCAATCACTTCCTGCAATAAAGTTTCGATACTCTTGTTTTCCATGCCGGTCTCCTTTGTCGCGAGTGTGGTTGAATTGAAATTGATGAGTAATTGCCTTTTGATGGGAAAACTATAAGACAAGCAGTTTTCTGTGTCAATGAAATGTTGGCCTCAGAAACAGGCTCTAAGCGAAGATGATCAGAAACCAAAACGGGAGCCTCCATACCGGGAGAGCAAGGGAAATAACAATAATTTTCTCTCTTCTTTCCGGCAGTATCTCATGGGAAAAGCTCTTTGGAATAGCTGTCCTGTGTCCATAAGCCCGTCAAGCCCTCTTTCCTGGAATGTCCATTTGTACTCGTAAAACTGACTCCGGGAAATACCGTGGTGACGACATGCCTCTGATACGTTTCGAAGTCTTTCAGTAAGTTGTAGCAATGTCAGTCTCGTTTGTGCTATCTTCTTCTCGGCGATCATTTCTTTCGCTTTTGTTAATATTTTTTAGGCAAAAACACTTTGTTCGAAGAGAATACTGATTGCCGCTTCCAACTGTACGGGAAGATATTGACTTCTACAACTTTTGAGACCTTGCAGTGGGGTTATCTAAAAGATATTATTCGGGATAAATTGTTCAGCTTTGTTGATCTTTTGAAATTTACAGGAGTAAACATGAACGATATTGACGTGACAAAAGGGCCGTCCGATCGAGACACGCATCGACCTGCTGTCAAGGCAAGGCAGACGATAAACGACCAGAAATGCGTTACGAATCCGAGGTGCTCATCCGATGAAATTGCTGACATCCTTAGTACACTTGTTCATCTATCTTTGAAAGATATTCCTCTCAAGGAGCAGTTGCAGCTCATTCTGCAGCACGTTTTCTCTGTTTCTTGGCTTTCTCTGCAATCGAAAGGTGCCGTATTCCTTGTCGGCGATGATCCTGATGTGCTGGTGATGATGGCCCAATGTGGCTTGCCTGCGCCCCTGCTGAGTATGTGCGAGAGAGTTACCTTTGGGCGCTGCCTTTGTGGCCGAGCGGCTTTATCAAGAGAGGTCCAGTACGTTTCCTGTGTTGACGAACGTCACGACAACTTATATCCGGGGATGCCTCCTCATGGGCACTACTGTGTTCCCATTGAGACGGAGAATGGAGTGTTGGGGGTATTGAACTTCTATACTGAAGAGGGGCATGCTCGGAATGAGAGAGAGGTGGAGTTTCTCAGGACGGTAACTGTCGTGTTGGCGGGGATCATCGAGCATCGACGGGTAGAAGAAAACCTCAAAGAAGTTCTTGCGAAGTTGCGAAAAGCACTTGGTGGAACTATTCAGGTCGTGGCGTCCATTGTCGAGAGGAGGGACCCCTATACGGCTGGGCATCAACGCCGTGTCGCGAACCTTGCCCGTGCCATAGCGACGGAGATGGGCCTTTCGCAGGACCAGAGAGATGCAATCCGATTATCGGGTATCATTCATGATGTCGGCAAGATATCGGTTCCCGCAGAGATACTTACCTATCCCGGCAGGCTGGGCGAGCCTGAAATGGCCCTGATTAAGAGACATCCTGACATTGGCTATGAAACGATCAGGATGATAGACTTCCCGTGGGCGATTGCCGAGATCGTGCGACAACATCATGAAAGAATGGATGGTTCGGGTTATCCTCAGGGTCTCTCGGGCGAACACATCATGATGGAGGCAAGGGTCATTGGTGTTGCGGATGTAGTGGAAGCCATGGCTTCGCACAGGCCCTATAGACCGGCTCTTGGGCTAGATAAAGCACTCGATGAAATCTCGCGGAACAGAGGAATCCTTTACGATGCCGTGGTGGTCGACGCAACTTTGAAGCTTCTGAAGGAAAAAGGATTTCAGCTCGACAGGGAAGTCACGGACTGACGGGTCAACCTGCACTTGGCTATCATACTGTCGATGTCTTTTTCGTTAACAACGTTCACCGGTGTTGAAATCGTTTTTTCCACAGGTTTTCCATTGTCGAAAAGGATAAGAGTCGGTACAGCAGTTATACCGAATTCAATCCAGCATGTGGAATTATCATCGGTTATATCCACTCTTGCAAAGGTGGCGTCGGGGATAGATTTCACTTTTGCTTCCCACACCGGCATGAACCCCTTGCAGTAGCGGCAATAAGTGGCATGGAAAAGCGCAATGAATTTACCTGTCGTGTTTTTACGAAATTCATCAAACTGTTTGTCGTTAAGGTCTCCTGAAGCAGGCATTAATTCTTTCCTCCTTAATGGTTTGGCTTGACAGAAATTATACCATTCACCCTTATGTATTGGAATTGATAAAATATTTCTTAGGGCGGGAGCAGTATAAGACAAGTGGTTTTGTGTGTCAATTTAGTATTGGTTACGAAAGGTGGAATGTTGCGCCTATAACGATGGGAATGGTGTGTCGGGGCGACTTCCGAGCGCGATTATTATCGGCGGCACGAGCAACCCGCAACGCAGAATCATGCAGCCGGATAATCGATCTTTTTAAGGTCTCTTTGATCTCATCAAGGGTAGCCGGAGATTCCCACTCTACATATATTGTTTTGGCTTCCGGGCTGCCTTCTACCGTTTTGGCGCCCTTTATTTTATTAAATTCTTTTTTAATGGCCATCACACAATGGCCACAGGAAATATTGGGGATCGAAAAGGTTTCTTTTCCATATTTATCTCCTCTTTAAGTTGAAAGAATTAAAAAATCCCGTCATTTGAAAAATTATTTATGGATAAGCTCTGATAACGTTTTGCCATTTTTTCAAATTCCGATGATGTTAAAATCTGGCTGAATCGTTCGCCATGTTTGCTGTTTTGCTTATAAAAATGCAGACAGTCTTTAATGATGCTCAAGGCCTGCGGTTCGCTGTAAATTCCCGGCAACTCTCTTGCCAGCAGGGGATGGCGTCCTAGTTTCCCCCCCAGCTGTACCCTGAATCCTTTGGCGTCCTCCGCAATCGTGCCGGTGGGACAGACTTGCATGCACTTTCCGCAACGCATACAACGGATGAAATCTATCTGTGGAAATTCTTTTTCTCTGTTTAAAATGATTGCATCCTCCGCGCAGGCTTCAACGCATGCTTCGCACCTGGTACAGGGCTCTTCGGTTAATGCCGGTGTGCAGGCACCGATGATGCCGATGTCTTTTATCTGGGGCTGTGAACAGGCGTTGGGGCAGTCCGCCAGTGTAATCCTGAATTCGTGGTGAAATTTAAGCTCCCCTTTGACACTGTTCCGGAGAAATCCGGGCAGGTCTTCACCTCTAACCAGAGTTTCGATTTTCTGCAGGAGGTCATTGCTGACGGCCGCCCGGTTGGGACATCCGCCGGCTCCAAAACAGGTATCGATTTGATAACCTTTTATTTCAGAAGCCATGCTGGATAGGTAATTAGCCTGAGTGGCCTTGACATCTGCAGGAGAAACAAATGTCTTACCTGCTTCACGTGCCTCTTTTTCAACTCGTGTCTTTACCCGTTTACGTACAAAAAAGGGGACCTTTTTTATAATTTCATCAGCTTCTTTGGTCCATTCCATTTCGAGTATCCTTAAGCCTGACGGTTCTTCTCCGTTGCCGCCAATGCTTCCCGCGCCAGTTGACCGACCGAATATTGAGCGATACTTCCGTCACGATACAGCATCAAGTCGGACGGATCGTCGGCGAGTTGTTTCAACCGGGGGATTGTTTCCGTGCTTAACTGTGGACTTACTGCCCAGACGGCAAGACCCTTGATGATTGGATCTTCGGATTCCATATAGGGCATAAGAAACTCTGCAATATTTTGCGTGTATTGCGGCCGGGTATGTGCCAGCCGTCCGATCCCCCAAAGGACTCCCCGCTGTAAAACATTGTGTTCCAGATAGTTGCATCCCGGCCGTATATAAGAAATAAATATACGATAGAATTCCTCGGCCAGGCTTTCGTTTTGGGCCATAGCCTCTGCCATTGATTCAGGGCAGCCCCAACCGATTCCACCGGATTCCTCGTTAAGATTCCAGATAAAACGACGCATGAAAACTCGGGCGGATTCCAGATCAGATACGGCCAGATCAGATATAACCTTTCCCATGGCGGTTATCGCGCGCCATTTAACCCGTTCGTCAAGACTGCACAAAAAAGAGAATAGTGAATTGACAGTCTGTCGGGGAGGTAATTGCCGAATTTCATCGAGCCACAGCTCAAGATTTTCAGCTTGAAGAAGCTGCTCAATCTTTTTTTTTAATTGCCGGCCGGTTAATTTTTCGTTTTTCATGATGGCCTTGTTACTACATTATTATGTAAAGCTGAAATCTTTCAGTCTCTGGAATCTGTATGTTCTAATCCTTCTCCCAGTAGATGCAATCAGCCGGACAATTCTTAATGGCCTCGTTTACCTTTTTTTCGGGATAATCTTTTAATTCGATGACTTCAATATAGCCGGATTCGTTCAGCCTGAAAACTTCCGGGCAGGATTCCACACAGACACCGCATACCGTACAATCACTCAGTTCAACAACCGGCTTTTTCATACCTACATACCTTTAGGGATTCGACCCGATTGGGCAACTGGAATAATAGAAAAATGAGTTTTGGGGAAAATATCTAAGATGAATACAATTTTCAAAGCTTTACGAGAAATTATAAGGAAAGAGGCCTTGTGTGTCAATCAAATATTGGTTGCAAAATACTGCACCAGTGATTGTGGGGGGATTCACCCGGCATAGAGGCCTTTTTGCTTTGTTTGCCGTTGGTTTCTATATGAAAAACGGTATCTTCCCATGGCCCATTAAATCTATTCTTGCCTAAAATAAATGATGGTGTTATTACTATTTTCTCATCTCCTCATTCTGCGTAGCCCGGCATGGTTTTTTAAACTTTCATTCTTTCAGAGGATGGTCTGAGATAATTACCCTAACAAGAGGTTAACATGAGTTCTGAAAAAACATATAAGATCGCTGTCATGCCCGGTGATGGGACGGGCCCGGAGGTTGTCAATGAAGGGTTGAAAGTCCTTAAAGCCGTTGCAGCAGCGGAGTCCATTTCTTTTGACCTGATCCACTACGATCTTGGTGGGGAGCGCTACAAGAAAACAGGTGAAATACTGCCGGATTCAGTTTTGGCTGAGTTGCAAAAGATGGATGTCATCTATCTCGGCGCTATCGGCCATCCTGATGTGAAACCCGGAATCCTGGAAAAAGGTTTGCTCCTTCGCTTACGTTTTGAGCTGGATCAATACATCAACTTAAGACCCGTGAAGCTCTATCCCAATATCCTGTGTCCATTGAAAGACAAGGGGCCAAGTGAAATCGATTTTGTGGTTGTGCGTGAAAACACGGAAGGTCTATACGCAGGCGCCGGTGGTGTGCTGAAGAAAGGTACACCCGATGAGGTTGCCACACAAGAATCGATCAATACGAGAAAAGGGGTGGAACGCTGCCTGCGCTACGCCTTCAAATATGCCCAGAAGAGGGCCAAGGCCAGGAAGCTTACCCTCTGCGGCAAGACTAACGTTTTAACCTATGCCTTCGATCTCTGGGAACGGGCGTTTTATGAGGTTGCTAAAGATTATCCTGACGTCAAGACGGACTATGCACACGTCGATGCGACCTGCATGTGGATGGTGAAAAACCCCGAATGGTTTGATGTCATTGTGACCGACAATATGTTCGGCGATATCATTACGGATCTGGGCGCAATTATTCAGGGCGGCATGGGAATTGCGGCGGGTGGTAACATCAATCCTGAAGGTGTCTCCATGTTCGAACCGATCGGCGGGTCTGCCCCCAAATACACCGGACAAAACGTCATAAATCCCTTGGCGGCTATTTGTGCCGGGGGGATGATGCTGGAGACGTTAGGACAGGAGAAGGCAGGCAAACGGGTGGAGTCTGTTGTGGTGAAACTCCTGGAAAGCGGAAAAATCAAGAGCCTCGAAGCCGGGAAAATGGGCATGAGCACCAGTGAAATCGGAGACTGGATAGCTGATAATATTTAGGAAAATTATATTCCTGCCGTAATGATTTGAACTCTTCTTCAGGAATCTGGTCAATTTGCAGGCAGCTCAACTGCAGACTGATCAATGATTACCTGCCTTTATTTCTTTACAATTACCGATGCCTCTGAATCAAACGGATTTGTCCTCATAGCAAGTGAGAATAAAAAAGGATAATTGTTTTTCAGGTGGTTCACATAATCAAGCCACTCCGAGATAAGGAGCGAATATACCCTTTCCATGTCGCCTCGGAGATGTCCATAGTCCTTTTCCGGCAATCCATTCAGGGTTTCTCTGTAGTTCAGTTCCTCCGCAAGATGAAACACCGCCCACAAGAGGTTTGTAAAACTTTCATGTTCCAGAAGATTGGGGTTTTCAAGGAGGTTCAGGAGGAATTGCCTTTTACCCGCGAGAAAATTCTTCAGTTCTCCGAGATGTTCATCTTTTGCATCGACCCGAGGGGCATGCCTGGCAAATTCCTTTCGGACATTTAAAAAATCTTTATCTGTCCAAGTGTTTTTGATTATGAGACGGCCTTTTATATTGGCGCTCTCGAGGTCCAGATCGGAAAACGCCTTTAAAAGCTCTGTTCCAACTTCGCTGAAAAACGCACCTATCACCATGTTTAATTTGTTAAGCAGGTTCTTCTTTTCCCTGTAATGTAAAAGCTGGTGCAGACCCAGGGTGACCATCAGGACTTCGATAAAAACGAATGCCACGTCTCCCACGAGGTAAATGAAAATATGATGGAGGTCCCTGAAAATCAGAAAATGCGCGTAATAAATGCCGGCTGACAACAATATAAGCAATAGCCCGAAACCCACCTGCCAGTTCATTAGTTTTTTCATTTTTATAACCTTTTCAACGCTGCCAGGGCTTTGTCGTAATCAGGCGACGAGGATATTTCCCGCACCAGCTCGATGTAGCGGATATTGTCATCCGTATCGACAATGAAAATAGCCCTTGCCAGAAGCCGGAGTTCCTTTATCAGTACTCCGTATTTTTCTCCAAAATTCGCTTCCCTGTGGTCCGATAATGTTTTGACGTTCTCAACGTTGAAAACCTCACAGAACCTCTTCTGCGCAAACGGCAGATCCATTGAAATAAATACTATTGCTATATCTTTACTCAGTTTTGCTGCCTCACTGTTGAATCTTTTGATCTCGAGGTCACAGACAGGAGTATCCAGTGACGGTACAGAGGCGATCAGTTTGACCTTGCCTTTGAAATTATCCAGCGTCACATCCTCCATGTCATTATTTAAGACTGTGAATCCGGGCGCCTTATCGCCGACTTTTAGTTCTTTACCCGAGAGTGTAAGATGAGTTCCTTTCATAGTTACGATGCCTTTTCTTTCCATACGTTCCTCCATAAACTAAATTCTAGTTCGGATAGCCTACAAGCTGCGTAAACATTATTTTACAATCCTGCCCGCCTATCCACACAGCCTGGGGCAACTGTTACCACCTCCACCGACGCGCAGAAAAGATGCACATCATGGCTTATAAATTTAGTATTAACCGTTGAGAGTGAAGCGTCCTGATCCTGTAATGAATTGATAAGAATTGATATTTAACGAAAACAGTTTAAGGTAAAAAAACTTTTGTGTCAATCATATTGGTTGCAAAGAGCGGGGTGCTGCGGCGATCATTGTAAAAGTGCTGTGCTGGGGCGTCTGTTCTTTTTGATATAGGGTCTGTCTTGGTCGAGGAGGTCTTTTGGAAGCTATCTGGAACATGCCCGTTTCCGCTCGGCGAGTAACTTACGATCATGAAGGAAGTGACGGCGCATGTTGATAAGAAATGTTTTAGGGGTAATAGAAAGTAACTATTTGTAAATATTCTCATTGACAGATCTTTGCGCCTTTTTTAATATTTCATTGGTTGTTTGGAAGTAAGTTATGTCTGGAAAGATGATAATATTAAATAGCTGGCCCAATATTTAGGTAGGGTTACGGCATTACTCGCCGAAGATTTCCCCTTAATTTCCCCCATAGGAGGTGTCTCTGAAATATTGGATATTTTATATAATTAATGTCCTGCTTGTCGTTGGTACTGTGTTGCATGCATTACTGTACAAGCGGGACCCGATGGCCGCCTTGGGTTGGATTGCAGTCAGTATCTTGTTCCCATTGGGGGGTCCGTTATTGTATTTCCTGTTTGGAATCAATCGGGTTCGCACACGCGCAAAAAAATTGGCAAGGCGCTCCCCATTCCATATCAGTATCGAGTATGAACGATTCGATGATGACAGCGAGGTTGTTGTCTCTAACCACGAGGTGGCAACAGAATTTCGAGAAATAGTCAGACTTTCGGATGCCGTAACGAGACGTCCCATTGTGGGAGGCAACCGGATTCAACTGTTGCACAACGGTGAGCAGGCTTATCCGGTGATGCTTGATGCAATTAAGGAAGCTCAACACACGCTGTACATGTCGACCTACCTGTTCGAAACGGATGAAACCGGCCAAATGTTTATTGACACCTTGACGAAGGCTGCCCAGCGCGGTGTCGATGTGAGGGTTATCATCGATGGGATTGGAGAATATTATTCGATTCCCCGGGCGGGAACTATCCTCAAGAAGCGCGGTGTGCGTATTTCACGCTTCATTCCGCCGAAACTAATTCCCCCCTCGGTGCATATTAACCTGCGTAACCATCGAAAAATCCTGGTTGCCGACGGACGAATCGGATTTGTTGGCGGCATGAATATT
>JBAZOY010000032.1:0-27879 GCA_041648505.1 Syntrophales bacterium
TAACCGGCAAAGGCGGCAGGCCAGACTTGGCTATCTGTCTCCGGTTACTTTTGAGAAGCAATTTTACACATTGAAACAAGCGGCATGAAAAACAAATTAGTGTACACTATTGACGACAGGGGTCACTGAGGACTCCCCGAGCACTTCGCCAAACCTTGACTGTCGATAATGGTAAAGAATTTTCTCATTTCAAAGAACTCGAAGCGAAAACCGGGTTAAAGGTTTACTTTGCCGATCCATATGCTGCCTGGCAGCGGGGAACCAATGAAAATACTAACGGCCTGTTGAGACAGTACTTCCCAAAGGGAACCGATTTCCGATGTGTCTCAGAAGAATATATTGCAATCATTGTCAAAAAACTCAATAATCGACCTAGAAAGTGCCTCAACTACCAGACACTCCATGAGGTATTCTGTCAAGCTTTACGTGGTGCACTTTGAACTGGAATTCACCCGCACCTTACTCAATCTAATTACTGTTGGCCCCAGGAGATAACTATGACGAAATCACTCCTGATTATCAACGGTGCTACCCGCGCAAGGGGTAATACGGATATTCTTCTTGAGCGACTCATTGCTGGAGTAGAGGAAACCAAACTGAACTACTCCCTTATTGAACTCCGAAACAAGCAAATATCGAATTGTATCGGCTGTTACCAGTACCTGAGGACATCTGAGTGTTCCTGTCGAGACGACATGACTCAAATCCGCGCTCCGATTGAAGATACAGCCCTGATGATTTTTGCCTCTCCTCTTTACTGGTGCGGAGTTACGGGGCTGATGAAGACATTTATCGACAGACTATTCTTTTACTATCACCCCGACACTAAACCACTCATTTTGGGAAAGAAGGCCGCAATTCTTACTCCGATGAACCAAAAGAACATTAAGTTCGAGTCTCAAGTACTGGTAGAGTTCTACAAACGTCTCTTTGGATGTCTCGGCGTCGATATGGTCGATATGTTTTCTTCTTTAGTGACATCATGGGGAAAGGCGTTGTGTTGGAAAGGCAAGATTATCTTGAACAAGCCTATGAGATAGGAACTCGTCTCGAAAAGCATACAAGGGCCAACATCTATATGGCCTTCGGGTGTCAAGAAAAATAATCTCCCATGGCAGCATTCCGGGAGCAGTATACTTAATTATTGACATCCCCCCTGTTCCCGGCATTTTGAAGAGTGGGGAATAGACGGAATTGATTGCATATATTAGGTCTTCTATAATACATAAAGCCAATAGAAAAAGATGGCAAGCAGGGCGTGGATACCTGCGCTGACGTATAAATAATAGCTCTATAGGAGGAAGGTATCAGTATGATAAGGGGTTTCCTGTCCACTATTAATATCAGGGGGCATAAAGTAATACCGAAATTTATAATTTTTATTCTTCTTTTGTTCTTCTGGAGCATTGATTCGGGTCAATGCCAGGAAATACAGGTAAAAGAAGGAATCGTTTCAAAATTTGCCGGTAGAGTTCCAAAAGAATGGGGAGAATCGGTGAAAGGGGTGAAAACCAAACTGAACACCGACAAGAAAGTTCTTGCTTTAACTTTTGATGCCTGTGGCGGTCCTAAAAGTTCAGGCTATGATGCCAAGCTGATCAAGTATCTGGAAAGCGAAAAAATATTTGCGACCTTATTTATCAGTGGCAGGTGGATAAGTGCAAATCCGGAAATATTCCAAAAATTATCAGAGAATCCTCTTTTTGAGATTGCAAACCATGGTTTGAACCATAAACCTTGTTCAGCGATTGGCCTTTCTGCTTATGGAATAGAAGGGACAAAGAACGTGGGCGAAATTTTTGACGAAATAGAATTGAATACCTTAAGAATTCAGGGAGTGACCGCTCACAAACCAAAATACTACCGCTCCGGTACAGCCTACTATGACGAAATCTGCGTTGAGACAGCTAATGCTTTAGGGTATGAAGTGGCCGGTTACAATGTTCTTGGGGATGCCGGTGCAACCTACTCAGAGGAACAGGTGAAAGAAGCTTTGCTCAATGCTCCTCCGGGTTCAATCATTCTCATGCACATGAATCATCCGGAAGGGCAGACAGCAGAGGGCGTGATCGCAGCCGTTACCGAATTAAAAAAGCGTGGTTTTAGATTCGTCAAGTTATCAGATGGCGAATCTACTTCAGCCGGCTCATCCGAACAGACAAAATAGAGAGGGCAGTCGGCTACACTACTTCACGCCCGGCGGTTTATATCCGGGCACCCGCAGGCAGCAATAATCACCAGATCAACGTCGTTTTTTCCGGCACACTCAATCAGGCTTTCCGCCATTGATGTCGGCAGTCAACAGGGGCTTACTTTTCTGCAAGTCAAGGATCAGGTGTCGTTAGACGCGAAGGATTATATCGGATGATTGAAAAATTGCGGCTTTATATTTCTCAAATATTTGTTGTTTTATTAATTGTGTTAATTTGTGTTTCCAGAAGCTTATGGGAAGATAAGGCCCCACTTGTAAGCACGGTTCTGTTTTTTGGGGGTGCCGTTCTGGTTGGTATCGCTTCTTTAGGCAGATTGTGGTGCTCTGTCTATATCGCAGGATACAAGACAGACCGTTTAATTACGCAAGGCCCATATTCCATGTGCAGGAACCCGCTATATTTTTTCAGCCTCATCGGTGCTCTGGGTGTTGGATTTGCTTCTGAGAGTTTTCTAATTCCAGTTCTTATTTTAATTGGTTTTGTGGCGTATTATCCGCTTGTAATCAAGAGTGAAGAAGCAGAACTGGCAAAATTGCATAAAAATGAATTTGAAATGTATTTTAAAACAGTGCCAAGATTTTTCCCCAAAATATCCTGTCTAACGGAACCAGAGGAATATATCGTAAAACCGGTAATTTTTAAAAGGCACATGTTTAGTGCGCTCTGGTTTATATGGTTCATGGGCATCCTTGAACTCATTGAAGAACTTCATGTACTAAAGGTTCTTCCTGCGATATTTTATATATATTGATTTGTCTAATCTGCGCCTGGATGAAGCGGGCTAAAAACCGCGCCTGCCGCTCAGCCGTGGTACCGTTCGCGAACTTGCACGAGATAATATAAATGGAAAATGAAAAGGTGCGCATGGCCGTTTGGCTTCTCATTTTTTTTGGTTTTCTCGTCTGGTCGGGAATCAATCCGCATGATCGTTTTACCTGGTCACTTGAAGTTGCTCCCGCCATTCTCGGTCTTGTTGTTCTGGTATTCACCTACCGTAAGTTTCGATTTTCCACACTCGTCTATTGGTTAATTTTGATACATGCCATAATCCTGATGATTGGAGGACGCTATACATATGCAATGGTCCCCCTGTTTGATTGGATCAAAGATTCTTTTGAACTTAGTCGCAACAATTACGACAAAGTGGGGCATTTTGCCCAGGGGTTCATACCGGCATTAATAGCACGAGAAATTCTCATAAGAAAATCCCCTCTCGGAGGGAGCAAGTGGCTCTTTTTTGTTGTGGTCTCTATTTGTCTGACATTGAGTGCCCTGTATGAAATAATTGAGTGGTGGGTAGCGATAGCTACCGGAGAAGCGGCCGAGGCTTTTCTGGGTACACAGGGATATGTGTGGGACACTCAGTCAGACATGGCCTTTGCGTTGATCGGGGCTATATTGTCTTTGTTGTTCTTAGGTAGATACCACGACAGGGCAATAGAGCACGTCCTAAAGCTGGATATAGTCCGAAAAAAAGATTCGACACTTACCATCGGCTGAAAAGGACTGGCAAATCCGCTACGCTTCTTTGCCACCTTCTTAGCCGAAACGTTAACCCTGGAAGAGGCGAGATCTTTTTAAAAGTGATGGGGGTAAGATAATCGGTGACAAAATTTTAATCTCTATGGGTTAACTTCCCCGAAGCTTGCTTCGTTCATCGTTTTTTTTGATACCCCATCAGCTTGCTGCGGGGTAGTTCATTTCATTCAGAAGTTCCAGGAATGCCTCCACCACCTTCGGATCAAAATGCTTCCCGGCCTGCTCCTTGATGTGTTCACGGGCTTTTTCTTCCGGCCATGCAGGGCGGTAAGGGCGCTCTGAACGCAGCGCATCCCAGACGTCGACAATTGAAAAGATCCTTGCTGGAAGTGGAATGTGTTCTCCCTTTAGCCCGCGGGGGTAGCCCGTGCCGTCCCACTTCTCATGGTGACTGTACGGAATTTCCAGTGCCGGCCTCAGATAAGAAATGGGCGAGAGGAGTTCGTAAGCAAATACCGGATGTTTTCGCATGATTTCCCATTCTTCGTCAGTGAGGGCACCCGGCTTGAGAAGGATGCCGTCCGGAACGCCCATCTTGCCGATGTCGTGGAGCAGCGCGCCTCTTCGCACATGCACCAGTTCGCTGTCTCTTATGCCCATTTGGCGGGCCAATCGCAAAGTCATCTCCGTGACACGTTGGCTATGACCCTCGGTTTCCTTATCGCGCAGATCCAGAGCATTGGACCATCCTTCCAGCGTGTTGTCATAGGCCTGAAGCAGGTCAAGGTTGGATTTCTGGAGATCATCAAAAAGCTTGGCGTTATCTATAGCAATGGCCGCTTGCGTGGCCAGAGATTCCAAAAAATCCAGCCATTCCTGATCAGGTTCGAGAGGCTTACGATTGAATATTTCCAGGACGCCCACAACATGTCCTTTCGCAATAAGAGGTGCGCCGTAGTAGGTGACAAAGTTTTCATTACTTAATTGAGGGGATTGCTTTAATAAATCCCGCGATCCTTCTTGCAGGTCAGGAATGCAGATGGTCTTTCTTTCCTGGGCAGCCCTGCCCGCATAACCGGCGCCTAGTGGTACATTTGTGTATCGAAGGGCACTTGTTCGAAAGCCGTACCCGGCAACAAATGTCAACCTGTTATAGGTCTGTGAGTCAAGAAGCAGGACATCTGCCGCATCTGCACCTAAACAATCAATGGCCTGTTTCAGGAAGACGCTAAAGATAACGTGTATGTCGAAGCTGGAGGTAATAGCCATGTCTATGGCTCGCAGGGCAGCCAGACGGTCTAATTGCCGTTTGAGTCTTCCCTCCGTCAGTTTGCGCTCGGTGATGTCTTCAACAACTTCAATAAATCCGGATAAAAGAGCGGGAAAGCGTGAACCAGTGCCGAGATAGGGCTACCGTCATCTCGAACGCATTCGGTCTCTACTTGATGAGGCCGACCGGTAGCCATTGCCTTCGTTCCGGGGCAATGCGGACAGACTGCCTGGCGTTTCTCAAATTCTCTAAAACAGTTTTTACCTGCAAATTCACGTATAGGTTTATTAAACCACTTACCTAATACGGCGTTTGTCAAGATTATTTTGAAGTCCTTATCGATCAGAGTGACTCCAAAATCAATATTTTCTACCAGAGATCTGTATTGTTCTTCACTTTTCAGTAGCTCTTCTTCCGACTGCTTGCGCTTGGTGATGTCTTTAATAGCACCCATCATTGCCATTGGGTTGCCTTTATCATCTGTGATTGTTGAAAGTGATAATAATACCGGGAATATTTCTTTGTTTTTCTTTATCGACTCAACCTCACTATTCCAGCTTCCTGTTTTAATCATGGCTGACATTATCTCGTTTACCCTCTCTGGATTTGAATCGAGAATAGCAACCGATTTTTCCAGGAGTTCTCCTTTATTGTAGCCATACATATCTTCCATAGCTGGATTTGCATAAGTGATAATGCCTTTCATATCAGTTATTGCTATTCCATCAATAGCTCCCTCAACAGCATTAGAGAATATCCTGATTTTTTCCTTCGTCACGTCTATCAGACGGCTCACCGGAGATATAATCAATATTTCCCCGAAGAACCAGGCTCCCACAAGTGCCAGCACCGACACCAATCCCAACAAGGTAAAGTTGCGAGCCATCTGCCGTTTAACATCTGCATGTACGGCCTGTTCCGGGATGCCGACGCTTACGTGGATGGCCTCAATGCCACTACCAACCGTTGTGTACCCGTAAAGGCGCCCCCCCCCCCCCCAGGCCAACTCCCTCTTCCGCTCCCTCTTTTTTGGTTAACATGAGCTTGACTATAGATTTATCAAGCATTTTTTTGCCGACGAATTTCCCCGGAGCGGGAAAGCGGAGTAAAATCGTGCCGTGGTTGTCGATAACGTTTAGGGTCGCTTCGTCAGGCAGATCAATCTTAAGAAGAGTTCGTTGCAAAGCCTCCAGGTCAAGACCGGCAATTAAGACAGTTAATAGTTGTCCTGTACGGTCAAGGACAGGATAGCCTATAACAACGGTCGGTTTGCCGCTGATACGGCCTATTCTTGTATATTCGCCGATTGCAATACTGCGGGTTTGTGCAAGACGCTGGAACCACGGACGGTCGGCAAAACTGACCGGTTTAGTAATGTAGGGAGCCGATGCAAATACATCTCCATTCGGTTTAACAGCAGCAAAACCAGAGTAGTTTTTAGTTTGTTTTAACAGATCGGCAAAGGTCTTTGAACTTGCGGGCGAATCTTGCTCACGGAATTGAGGCATTTGCGAAAGGGTGAAAAGAATCTGGCGGGTCTCTAAAATAGTACGTTCATATAACATGGATGCGTTCCGCGCCAGCCTCTCTACTTTATCTAAGGCCTCAAGACGTCCCTTGTTTCTAACTTCGATGCCATGATAGACGATCAGACCCAGCACCGGAACAATAACCAAAAGGACGAGAAGCATTAATCGTGCACGTAAGCTGGTAAATAGCAAATTTTTTCGCTCTCCTCATAATCTACTGCATCTACATACTAATATTACTGTAACATTTTTTCTTTTCATAAAACTACACAAATTCACTTTAGGGTAGCTATAGGGTATCAGACAAAAAATAAGAGTTAACAGTAATTCGCTAACCCCTTGATTTTCTTGGAGCCGATGAGCGGAATCGAACCGCTGACCTACTGATTACGAATCAGTTGCTCTACCAGCTGAGCTACATCGGCTTTCTGTTTGTCTTTCTATATTAACAACTATTACTTGTCAAGATTTTAGACGGAGACTATTACACTTGCCACCCCATGTTTTTTTAGCCGCAAAGAAATTCAAAGTTTAACATAGGTAAGCCTGGGAAGAATTAATTTCTCTTTTCTGCTTGCTTAAACAGCGGTGTTGATTTTTTTATTCTATTGCCTTTAAGAGAAATCGGGAATACCTGTAAATTGTTCTTCTTGAAGTAGTTGATGTACCCCATGGCACACGCAGGGATGATTTGTTCCATTATCCATTGGTAGCTGAGCTCTTTCTCTCTATTTGAGCCCAATACTTTTTTTACATCTTCTCTCAATGTCTCTGTAATTTCTTCCACGGATAGGTCTTTGCTCATCATTTCCGAGATGTTTTTTTTCCATTTCATAAGCCAGACAGCAGCCGTATTCAGGGCCCGATTCACTTTTTCTGTAACCCCGGAATGGGAAAACATTAAGAACCTCAAATCAAGGTTCGATAAACCCTTTATTGTCTCTATGGCTATATCCGGATTGAAATCCGGAGGCGGGGATGAGGGGATCAGTGTCTCTGAATCAGGTAAGTATACACCCGCTGCTTCCCCCGTAAAAAGCCCCTTATCTTTTTCTGAATATATACATATATGGTGATTAGAGTGCCCGGGGGCATTAATTATTTTAAGCTTCTGGTTTTTACCGAGATCGATTATTTCACCGCCACTCACAGGCATTATCCTGCCCCGTTCTATAGGCAAAATCTCTCCATACAATTCATATAGTACATCTCCGAAAACCATCTTTGAACTCTTTATCAGTTTTGACGGCTCTACCATATGTCGCACACCTTTTTCGTGAACCACTACCTTTGCTTTAGGCATCTCCTTTAGTAATACAGCGGCTCCTCCCCCATGATCCAGGTGGATGTGGGAAATAATTATATAAGATATGTCAGCAGGATCAAAACCAAGTTCTCTGATGCCTGCAATAATAAAAGGGAGTGATTTCGTCGGACCGGTCTCTATCAGGGCTAATTCTTCACCCACGATCAAACAGGCAGAGGAAAAATCGGGGACACCATATACGCTGAAATTTATTAAATATATATTTTCAGTTACCTTCTTTACATTACTCATTGTAAATACCCCATTTATTTCTTTTTGCGATATTCAGGCAAACCATCCCGGGCTTCTTCTTGCCTCTATTTGCATCCTGAAGTCGTTTATCTATGTCTCTGTCAGCAAAACTTGAGTTTATCTCAGAACCCATTGATGAACAACTGCCGCGGCAAGCCATACTCCAAAGCTTGAAACAAGGACAATGGGTAAGGGCAGGTGTTTCTTGAAGCATAATAGTGCAACAAGAAAAAACAGGATGGTAGGTAAAATCCCCCAAAGCGCACCTTTGGTAAAATTCTGCATGGTGTTAGGGTTACCTTCATTTTCAATATACATCCAGATCAGGACCAGGGCACCGGTAAGCGGCATCACGCCGATCAGTCCGGCAGCCGAAGGCAGCTTCTTGCCGATTGCGGTGGCTGCGAGAATAACGATGACACTTATAAATGTCTTGAGAAAGAGTTGCATAGTTTCTTTTATATGCTTCTGTAATGACAGGCTGCTAAATTTTTATCCATTTTCGCTTTAACGCATTGTCGAGGACCACCCCGACAATGAAAGCCACCCCCATATTCCACATGGCAAATCCCGCTACAATAAGCATAACATAAAAGTCAGTCTTATCATTACCGATATCTCTCACTACCAGTGCCAGTTCGGCACCGGCAAAAAAGAGGATCACCCCCAGAATCGCATCAGGGAAGATTTTAAAGATAAGAGCTACAGAATCGCTGAAAAATAAGGCAATAATAATAACAATTGTCCCGAGTATGACCAGAGCGCCGCCTGTTCTTGCTCCGAAGCGGACATGTCCTGCCATTCCGCCGGCACCGTGACACATGGGAACGCCTCCAAAGAGAGGCGAGATGATATTCATAATTCCGGTGGAGATGGCCATTTTTTTTTCTGTTACCGGTCTGTCGCTAAAAAGTTTGTTGTTTTCAGCAGTTATTGCAACAACAGCATTGCCCAGGGTCAGTGGTATCTGGGGTAAGGCAAAGAGCAATGTGCCTTTGATAGTATCATCTAAAGTTAATTTACCGAGGGTAAATTCAGGCAGTTTAAAGGCGATGGTTATATTTGCCAGTTCGGAGATCAGTCCGGGATTCATGATAATCGCGGATGCGACACCGATGATTAAGAGGACAAACATCGCCGGTATTTTTGGATTTGTCAAAAGGAGATAAGTAATGACGAGGGCGATACCGGCCAGTAAAAAGTTCGTCTGCATACGGTTAATCCCCCCCACAATGAACGAAAGTCCCAGTCCTAACATAATCCCGCGCACCACGGATTTGCTGGCAAGTTTAGTTACTGTTTTGACCATCCCTGTTGTACCCATGATAAGCCAGAAGAGGCCGGTGGTAAGACCGGCGCCAAAAAGCATCGAAGGAGTCACACCTCCGGCAATGGCCGCAGCCCCTATGGCCTTCATGGGCTGAATCGGGATCGGAGTTTTGTAATATAACCCCGCAACGATTTTGGAAAGGCCGAACATTAATAAAATTCCCAGGGGATCAATGCCTACGATTGTAATATAGGCGACGACGAAGGGTATTAACGTCCCGATATCACCAAAGGCGCCAGCCCATTCCATACGTGTATAGCTGTTTTTTTGTGGACTCATTTTCTCTTTATCCTCTCATTTCTCTGTGTATCCTTACTGCCTGCAGCAGAAAAACTTCCAGCTTCGCTGTAATGATCTGGGGAAACTGGTTCCCGTCGCTTTCTATGGCGAGAAACGGAAGTTCCCGGATATTTTTAAGAGTATTTTTTCTTTTTATGTGATGCTTACCTGATGGTGATGATTTCCAATCTGTACTCATCTCTTTCGTCAGGATGGCCTCCGCTAAACGATTAGGCATGCACCCAAAAGGTCCGATGGATATTACCCCGCAGTAAGGATCAAGTATCTCGGTTACGGCTGAACCGACAGTCATTATGGCCTCACCTACCAATGCCGGATTGATCAAATGTTGTGCGTTGCTGATCAGGTGATCCACGTTCTCCAGTTTGTATTGAAGCAGGTTTGACCTGACCATGATTTCCTTGAATGCTCTCTCATAGCTTTTCATCCATCTTGATCTCAAAAAGAGGGCGAGCCTTTTCCTGGGGTTTGGTTTGTCACTGGAGAGATTTTTCAGATAACACCAGTCCGTGTAGTAAATCCATTCCGGAACACTGGAAACTTTTGTGGCCAGGCCGTGCTCTGCCAGCTTTTCCACAAGGAACTGTCTTGAAAGATCGTCGTGACGAACAAATATTTCACCGGTGAGTAAAACCATGGGAATATCCTGCGGGGGTCTTTTTAGAGGTATTGCCTTCAGATTTTCTGCGATATTGGAGAGGGTTTTTTTTATCTCCCCGAAGTCGGGTGATCTTTCTAACAGCTCAATAATCCTGCTACACTCATTATCATAGGCAACAAGAGCAGAAGTCCTGTCCTTTGCAACCACGAGGAGAAGGGAATAAATATCAGCCATGATATCGGATATTACAAGGGCAGACCATAGTTTCAGGGTGAAACCATTTTCGGCGAAACCGTTGTAACTGTTTTCCGAGTTAAGTGAAAACAGGGCAACATTCTCTATCCCTGCCCGAGAGATCAACTGGCTGATAAAAATGGAGTATTGACCGAACCGGCATGGTCCTGCCGTTGTGGGCATAAAATAAACGAGGAACTCGTCATCCGTTTCCCTGGTTTGTAAATATTTCAGGAGACTGCCCGTAGTCAGCAGGAGGGGAAGGCATTCTTTGCAACTCGTATTGCCCCTGCCCAGTTTTAGTACCTCCTCATCGGCGGGTGGGAGGGCAGTGGCATGGATACCCGTGGATCTGAATACAGCAGCGGTAGTTTCGCTGGTAAGCTTACCCATGGAGGGAAGAACAAGGTGGACATGGGGGTGATCAAATGGATACTCTCTACCGTTTGCACCTACGAAGACCTGCTTTTTGTAATCAAAATACGCTTTGGAAGGCGTTGAATGAATCGGGTTAGAGAGGCTTTTCTTTTCTATTTCCCTGTAATTTTTTATGATATCCAGGAATGCCTCGATCCGGGTCTCCAACCCGGCATCGGCTACGTGGCTATCCAGTTCGAGGGTAAGAAAGGGTTTCCTTCCCATAATGTTGCGAAAGTATCCCACGAGGAATGAATCCGGACCACAGGAAAAATTTGTAATATAACATCCGAAAAGTTGTGGATGTTTTTCCACGAATCTTGCAGCTTTGAGGATCACCTGTCCTGCCGACCAGTACATCCCGTCATCGACTGCTTCCTCCTCGAAGGGGAGAAAATCACAGGGGATCGCCGCCACTCCCCGGGAGGAAAATTTCCGGGGAATTCCCATATTTGCCTCTGATACAAAGGCATTATATGATCTGCCGAAGATGACAACCGCATACTGTTCTTTTTTCTCCTCCAGCTCATGGAGAAACTTGACCCCGCTCTCCTTTATTTCTTCCATGACCAGTTTTTGAATCTTCACGGCCTCCTTGAAGGCATGACGTGACTTTCCCCTTCCACACCCCAACTTTTCTCCTGTGTCGATAAAGGCATCCCCCGCCGCCTCATAACCTGCGGAAAAATCAATGACCGGCTTGATCACTTTTTCTTCAAGAATCAGCTTCCTGAATGTTTCCTGATCTTTGAAGGCGCTGGTGAGATAATAAGGTTCACCCTGGGAAAGTGGACAGGTTGTGCTTTGCATGTGGCCATTTCCCACATACATTCCTTTTAGTTGAGGAAGAAACAGGTAATCCGGCTTCTTTTTCAGGAGATGCGAGAGAAAACCATGGGCGATTTCAGCAGGGTAGCAAAACGGTGCCCTGGCTCTATCGACTCCCTCCTGCTCAGAAATTTCCGGCAGCACTATCTGAAACCCGAGGCGGGAGAAAAAATGGCGGTACAAGGGATAGTAGGTGTTGACTAAGAAAGATTTATTAATCCCAATCGTTCTGTAGCTGTTTTCTTTTCCTGACTCTTCCGGGGGGGGCGTATGCTTGTGGAAAATAAGGTTTTCACGGTTTCTTACAAAATCTAACTTTTCCGAATCAACATGGATATTGAAACGTAGATTGTACCATCTATTACAGGCGCCTCCGAAAGGATAGGTCTTCCCCTCTATCCTGATCCTTGCGATCTCACATTTCCGATCGCACTTCTCCTTTCCTCCCGGACAGATGAAAGGCTTTTCATGCTCTATAGTTCTGTCCTTTAAAGTTCTGAGAGAAAATGCTCTTTCTTCCATGAAAGAAAGCTGTAGTCTGCGTTTTATTTCAAGGGCGACACCAAAGGCACCCATCAGTCCTGCCTCCGGTGGCACAATGATCCGCTTTCCCGTGAGAGAAGCCATAGCTACAGGCACCGCCCGATTGTAGCAGACGCCGCCCTGCATAAATATGGTGTTTCCCACAGGTCTGTTTCCCTTTACTCTGTTGCTGTAGTTCATGCAGATTGAATATACAAGACCGGCAATAATGTCCTCTTTTGTCATGCCTTCGTGGGCGGCATTTTTTATATCACTGCTGATAAAAGCGGCACATTGATCATTGAAATTTGGTGGTTTCTGTCCGCAGAGCGCAATATCTTCAATTTCCTCTACCTCAATCCCCATCGTTTCTTTCGCCGCCTCCTCAAGGAAAGAACCAGTTCCCGCGCTGCAGGCGTCATTCATGGCGTAATCCGAGGGCACGCCATTTGTTATGCAGGTATATTTTGCGTCCTGTCCTCCAATCTCGAAGATGGTATCTACTTCCTGGTTGAAAAAGATTGCGCCGGTGGCGTGGGCAATGATCTCATTGACGATTCCCTCGGTCATGGCGTGCAGTCCTGCTATCTGTCTGCCGGAGCCGGTTACTCCCACGCCGACAATGCGTATTTTATCTTCAAGATCACCGAGCTGGGCATGGAGACCGGCATAACATTCTCTTGATGCCTGTACAGGATTGCCCTTCGTTCTCAAATATACGGAAGTTAGTATCTTGTCGTCCTCAATCCTGAGGAGAACAGCTTTTGTAGTGGTTGATCCAACATCGACCCCTAAAATGCAGCGGTCACCCTCCCTGGCAGTTCCCCTTTCCATGGTCTTGAAATCAACCATGTCCCGAAAATCATTCAGAGGAGGAAGATATGAAAATGAACCTTCTCCCTCTCTGAAAAGTTTTTCTGACGGAGGCATGGGGATAGTTTTATGATTCAAAGCCCACATTGCTGTGCCGAGTGCTTCGAAATAGGGTGCCTCTTTCGGGACAATAATATTGTTGATTTTACTTTGCAGACAGTTGATCAGGACAGGATTCTGGGCAGTACCGCCGATAATCACAATATTGTTCCTGGAGATATGCTTCATAATCTCCAGAATTTTGCCGGCCATCATTTCGCATAACCCGGCTGCAATGCGTCCTTTTGGTATGCCTTTGTTTGTTGCGTGTGTGCAATCACTCTTGCAGAAAACGCTACAACGTCCGGAAACCTTATAGGGCGCCTCTTGACGGGCAAGATTAATCGCCTCTGGAAGAGAAATGCCTAACCTACGGATCTGCTGCAGAAAAAACTCGCCTGTACCCGAGGCACATTTATTACCTGTCTGGACAGAGCAGATCCTTCCATCCTTGTCTGGGACGTAAATCATGAACGTTTCCCCTCCGGCGCTTACAATGGCGTCGAGGTTATTACCGTTCATGTTTAAATGGGGCAGTGCAGATTCTACAGCTTCCACTTCTGAAATAGAGGAGAGATTAACGGTATGTCTGAACTTTCTCCCCGTGATCGCAACCCGGTAAGAACCGTTCCCTGCTAAATCTTTGAGCAGCTCAAGGAGTGCTTCTCTTGGATTACCGTCATGGGGTCTGACATGGGTAAATACAGTCTCAATACAGTTATCCTTTCCCTTTTCGATTGCAACTGCGGAAAGGGTCGTGGCACCGATGCATATTCCGAGACCTTTCAGTTCTTTCATCTCTTTCAGAAGATTCTCATCGAGATTACGGAAAAAACAGTTTTTTAGATGTCTCTCTTCAACTTTTGGACCAGTAAGGCTACTCTTTTTCCCAATTTTGCAGCATTGTCAGATGTATGTTGATCCGGCGCCCCAACACATGAAACACCGAAATGACCGGTTGCATCTAAAGGATCTCCCACGATAATCATGCCGTAGATCAGCAAAGTTTGAATAATGGACATCATTGTTGTCTCTTTTCCGCCGGAAGGATCCCCTGACGTTGTAAAGGCGGCGCCTATTTTATCTTCCATTTTGCGGCGAACGCCGACAAATTTATCAAAAACTGCTTTCAATTCTGCCGCCATTCCTCCAAAATAGACGGGCGAACCGGCAATAATACCGTCAGAAGCTATAAAATCATCTTTCGTAACTTCAGATACTGATTTCAGGAGACAATTTACATTATCAACCTCTCCGACGCCCCTGGCAATTTCTTCAGCTAATTTTTTAGTGTGTCCTGACTTGGAATAATACATAACTAAAACCTGCATATTTTTCATACCTCCTTGAAGGAAATTCCCCTTTAAAAGATCATACACAACTTCTATATGGCTATCAATCTAATTTTAGTTTAATTATCCGTAGATTTGCGGCTCTTATTTCTCTTGACAGATAAGCCTTCTTATTATTTATTATCTTTTTACGAAAGAGAATTTCGCGCATGCTGCCCCGTAAGTAAAATTAGTTTACAGATATATTTCTCACCTAAAAACCGGGCAGAGATATAAGGCGCACGTTAGAACCTTCACCCTTTCCCAGTGTAAAAATGAGATTAAAAGCTAAAAATATTTTTTGACGACACGACGGTTAGTGAAAGGAGGAATCTCATGGAAGAAGTAAAAAACCATATGGGATGGAAGGAATTATATCTAAAAGAGGATTGGTGGGCGATATATCTTGGGATCGGGATAGTAATAGCAGCAATAGCCTTTTTTTATGGAGGCAGTCCTTTCCTCAAATCTCTGAGTGTTCTTCCGCCTACCTGGACAGATTCTGCAAAAATTGTGGGGCATTTTTCGAGTAACATTGGATGGTATGTGCTGCAGTTCATCATCTGGTTGCTGATCTTCACTGTAAGTACAAGGGTAATGGGGTTTAGGTCCTCTGAGTATATTCTATCCTTTATCTTTCTGTATCTTCTATCAATTGTCACATTTATAATCGGAGCATATAAACCACTGAAATATTATGGATTTGAGGCACCACTTGTCGCTCTGTTACTGGGGCTTTTAATATCTAATTTCGTAAAGTTACCTAAGTGGATGGATTCAGCGTTCAGGGTGGAATATTATATAAAGACCGGTATAGTTTTACTTGGGGCAACACTTCCCTTTACGCTCATTGTCTGGGCGGGTCCTACTGCCTTTCTGCAGGCAACCATTATTTCCGTAGTCACATGCCTGACTGTATACTTTGTAGGACATAAGCTCTTTGGACTTAGTAAGAGATTTAGTGCTGTTCTTGGGGTCGGCGGGGCTATTTGTGGTGTATCTGCTGCAATAGCAGTGGGTGGTGCGGTGAAGGCAAAAAAGGAAGATATTTCTGTTGCTATAGCGCTGGTAACTATATGGGCTATTGTTATGATTTTTTTTATACCCTATTTCTCAAAGTTATTAAATTTACATCCGGGACCGGTGGGTGCATGGGTTGGATCGTCTGAATTCGCTGATGCAGCAGGTTTTGCGGCCGCCACTGCCTATGGCAGCATGGTTGGCAATGAGGAACCTGCCATTAGAGCCTTTACCCTTATGAAAGTTATCGGAAGAGATATATGGCTTGGTATATGGTCATTTATATTTGCCCTTATTGCATGTTTGAAGTGGGAAAAAGAGGAATGCGGCACAAAGCCTAACGCAGCTGAGATATGGTGGAGGTTCCCCAAGTTTGTGCTTGGTTTTCTTGTTGCATCGATTATTATTACAACAATTACGGCCGGCCATTCCCTTGCTGATTTTGAAAAGATTGTTGAACCGGGACTTATTGTTCCCATAAAAAATCTCAGGTCATGGGCTTTTATCTTCTGTTTCTTGAGCATCGGCCTGACTACGAGATTCAAGGAGTTAGCTGCTGCCGGTAAAAAGCCGTTTGGAGCGTTCACAATTGGTGTTATTGTTAATTGTATATTGGGTTTTGTGCTTTCCGTTATTTTACTTGGAGATTACTGGATAAGAGTGACAACCCAGTGAAAAACGATATAGAAAATGTTGAGAATATACGAGAGATTTGATTTAGTTCGCACCTTTTAATCCAATTTTTATTATTTAAAAAATGTTTCCATATTGGGCATATTCGATTTGATTTCCTTGGGGGTGATATAGATCAAATGAAAAAGGATCTTTTGCGTGTTTGCGATCTGGAAAAATTAGATTTTGAACTGATATTCGAAAAATCACATCGGCTTAAAAAAATGCTCAGAGATGGGGGTGAGCAAACCTATAAACCTCTAAAGGATAAGACACTGGGGATGATTTTCGATAAATCGTCCACAAGGACACGCATTTCTTTTGAAGTGGGAATGTATCAGCTTGGAGGGATGGCCTTATTTCTAAGCAGCCGGGATACTCAGCTCGGGAGGGGTGAAATCATTGCCGATACGGCAAGGATTATGTCCAGGTATTTAGATGGTATTATGATCAGGACTTATTCCCAGAGTTCTGTTGAGGGATTTGCCGGATATGCAACAATACCGGTAATAAACGGTCTAACGGACCTTCTCCATCCCTGCCAGATATTGAGCGATCTCTTTACCATTATTGAAAAGAAAGGAAGTTACGAAAGCCTGAAGATTGCTTATGTGGGAGATGGGAATAATATAGCTAACTCCTGGATAGAAGCAGCTGCAAGGCTTCCCTTTCATCTTGCCCTTGCATGTCCCGAGGGGTATGACCCTGAAGCGGATATCCTTGAACGGGGGAGGAGAGAAGCGGAAAAGGGGATAACTTTCTGCCGCGATCCTTTGGATGCGGTGCAGGATGCCGATGTAGTTTATACTGATGTATGGACCAGTATGGGGCAGGAGGATGAGCGGGAGGAGCGGATACGGGCTCTGAAAGGATATCAGGTCAACAAAGAACTGCTGAGCGTGGCGCAGAGAGATGTTATCGTCATGCATTGTCTCCCCGCCCATCGTGGAGAGGAGATAACGGCAGAGGTTATTGATGGTCCCCGTGCAGTGGTTTTTGACCAGGCGGAAAATCGCCTTCATGTCCAGAAAGCGATTCTGGAAATTTTACTCGGATAGATCTTTCAACAAACGAGGAGAGGATTTAGATTGTGACTAAACAGATTAAAAAAATTGTTCTTGCCTATTCGGGAGGATTGGATACCTCGGTTATTTTGAGATGGCTGATTGAGACCTATAACTGTGAAGTAATAGCCTTTGCCGCTGATATCGGTCAGAAAGAGGAACTGACCGGCCTTAAGGAAAAGGCTCTTACTACAGGTGCCGGCAAGGTATATATTGATGATTTACAGGAGGAATTTGTCGGGGATTTTGTATTTCCTGCTCTGAGGGCCAATGCTTGTTATGAGGGTAGATATCTGCTCGGAACTTCCCTGGCCAGGCCGCTTATTGCCAAAAGGCAGATCGAGATTGCCGAGGCGGAGGGGGCGGATGGTGTGGCCCATGGCGCTACGGGGAAGGGAAATGATCAGGTGCGGTTTGAGTTAACCTACTTGGCTTTAAATCCGGAGATTATAATTGTTGCACCATGGAGGGATGAGAAGTGGTGTTTTGATTCCAGAGGGTCGATGATTGATTATGCCCGTAAATACAGCATACCCCTTTCCCTGACGAAAGAGAAACCTTACAGCAGCGACAGAAATCTGCTCCATATCTCCTATGAGGGAGGTATCCTCGAAGACCCATGGGCAGAACCCATGGAGGATATGTTTGTCTTGACTGTCTCTCCCGAAGCGGCGCCTGATACAGCTACCTATGTAGAGGTTGATTTTGAGAAGGGAAATCCTGTGGCAATAGATGGGGAGAAAATGAGCCCGGCAGGTCTTTTAGACCATTTGAACCTGGTAGCAGGCGCCAACGGAATCGGCAGGGTGGACATGGTGGAAAATCGTTTTGTGGGGATGAAATCAAGGGGAGTTTATGAAACACCGGGGGGAGATGTCCTCTGGAAAGCCCACCGCGCGGTAGAGTCCATTACCATGGATCGGGAAGTTATGCTGATGAGAGATTCTCTGATACCTAAATATGCTCAACTGGTATATAATGGTTTCTGGTATTCGCCGGAGATGAAAGTCCTGCAGAAATTCATTGACGAAACACAGGCGAACGTGACGGGTACTGCCCGTTTGAAACTATACAAGGGTAATTGTATCGTAGTCGGAAGGAAATCACCCTGTTCCCTTTACATGAATGATCTTGCCACCTTTGAGAGAGACGCGGTTTACAACCAGGGAGATGCCACGGGATTTATAAAACTCAATGCCCTGAGGCTTAAGTTGCAGGCCTTGAGGAAGGTATGAAGGAGGAGGAAGAAGGCAGGATGGTAGAACGGAAGAAGCCTTGGGAAGGGAGATTTCGTGAACCTACAGATCGAGAAGTAGAGGCGTTTACCGCCTCTATCCATTTTGATAAACGTCTTGCCCGTTATGATGTTAAGGGAAGCATTGCCCACGCAAAGATGCTGGCCCGACAGGGTATTATTTCGAAAAAAGAGGAGACGGCCATTATTGTCGGCCTGAAGGATATTCTCAAAGAAATTGAAAGAGGAGACTTTAGCTTTTATCCCCAGGATGAAGATATTCATATGGCGATAGAAAAAGCACTGACCATCCGCGTGGGAGATGCGGGGGGGAAACTCCATACAGGCAGGAGCAGAAATGATCAGGTATCTCTTGATGTTAGACTCTATTTAAGAGCTGAAATCCACCGTGTACTGGATCTGATTGCAGCGCTGAAATTATCCCTGGTTGAACTGGCAGAAAGAGAGCACCGGACTATCATGCCGGGTTACACCCATATGCAGAAGGCTCAGCCGGTTCTTCTTTCTCATTACCTCTTAGCTTATTGGGAGATGCTGGATCGGGATGAGGCAAGACTGCGTGATTGTTTCAAAAGGGTAAATGTGATGCCTCTTGGGGCTGCCGCACTGGCCGGTTCAGGTCTGCCCATTGACAGGAAATACACGGCCAGAGTCCTGAAATTTCCCGAAATATCTCAGAACAGCATGGATGCCGTCTCTGACAGGGATTTTATTGCCGAGTTTATCTTTGCCGCTTCTCTTGTCATGATGCACCTGTCCCGCTTTTGTGAGGACCTTGTGATCTGGTCCACGGAAGAATTTAACTTTGTGGAAATATCAGATGCCTTCACGACGGGGAGCAGTATCATGCCCCAGAAAAAGAATCCCGATGTTGCCGAGTTGATCAGGGGGAAAACAGGGCGTGTCTACGGAAGTCTGATGACCATTTTGACGCTGATGAAGGGCCTCCCCATGACTTACAACAGGGACCTTCAGGAAGACAAGGAACCCCTCTTTGATACAGTGGATACAGTGACAGGATGCCTGCAGGTACTTAGTGGAATGCTCCAACATCTGAAGTTTAACAGGGTGAAGATGCGCGAGGAAGCTGCGGGAGGATTCTCCACAGCTACCGATGTTGCCGACTATCTCGTGATGCGGGGTGTACCTTTCCGGGAATCGCACGGGATTGTAGGACGTCTTGTCGCTTACTGTATGGAAAAGAACAAGGGATTGTCTGACTTGACGATAGATGAATTCCGCCGGTTTTATAAGGGGTTTGATGAAGATGTCTATGAGTGTCTTAAGGTGGAAAACTCAGTGAATGCTCGAAACATTACCGGTGGCACTGCTGAAGAGATGGTCTTGAAGAGAATCAGGGAAATTAAGGACAGGAAAAGATGAAGAGAGGCAACCGGCGGTATTTTTTTGCTACAATTGTAATTTTCCTTTTCCCCGTAATCTTTTGTGGATGCGGTAAAAAAGGAGACCCGCTTCCCTATCACGTTGTAATGCCGAAAGCGATTTCCAACCTTGAGGTTCAACATGGAGAAGGTGGCGCCGTACTTCGCTGGAGCAAGGAAGGCGATGCAAATCTTGCCGGATTCAAAATAACAAGAAACGAGACAGAAATATCCTCCCGCATCTGTCTGGATTGCCCCCGGGAATATACTCTGATTGCCGACCTGTCGCTTGGAGATCCGAAACTTACGAGGAAAGAAAAAGGCATTTTTTCCTACCTCGATTCAACAGTCAGGCCGGGTATGATGTACGCTTACCGTGTTATCGTCTGCAATACCTCCGGAGCCTGCAGCGATCCATCAAATATTGCCGAAATAAAATAAGGGAATTCGGTGATGTGTGATTCTCGCGCTGTGCAGGCAGGCAGTGAACTCTGGCGCGAAAAACGGGTGAGGGGAAAGATTGCCGATGAATTCAATGTTTGTGCGTCTCTTAGACCGCACTCTTCAGTGTGAACTACTTAACAAAGTCTCATAGTCCGATAGGTTTTAAAACAGAAAAACAGACTTAACCGCCCTTTCAACATACAACTTCACCCTGGATGGAAACGGTAACGGACATTTATTGCACAGGCGGAGCCTCTTACACCTGATCTTATTGTAAACACGACAACTTACGAATATAATACTTCAAGAAACCGACTTTTGACTGCCGGAGCATCCACCTTCAGCTATGATGATGAAGGGCAGTTATATAACAAGGACGGCACCGTGTACAACTTTGATTACGAGCATCGCTTAGCCGGTATAGGGAGTTCTTATGCCTGTTACTATGACGGTATGGGCAAGAGGCTCAAGGCGATACGCAATGGTGTGGAGACCCGCTATATTTACGATCCCACGGGGAATCTCCTGGCTGAGGCTGATGGAAATAACAACATCACCCGCTACTATATCTACGGCAATGGGCTCCTGGCGATGGTGGCGACGGCGATCAGGTATACTGCTACCACTTTAATGCTACCGGCAGTACAATAGCAATGACTGACGGCGACCAGGATATTAAGAACAAATATGCCTACGATCCCTTCGGCAACATTGCCGCGCAGCAGGAAGCCAGCGGCCTGTCCCAGCCGTTCAAGTATGTGGGACAGTTCGGGGTCATGACGGAGCCGAATGGCCTTTACTATATGCGGGCGAGGTATTATGATCCGCAGGTGGGGAGGTTTATATCGGAAGACCCCATCGGCTTCGGTGGCGGGGATGTTAATTTGTATGCGTATGTAGGTGGAAACCCTATTATGGGGATCGATCCGTTGGGGCTGTGTGGAAAGAACACAAGCGGTAATTGGATTGGGACAGGTATTGGTGAAAATTCTGCAGAATGGTATGCAAATAAATATAATGAGACCGGGAATATAGCTTATGCTGTTGGAGGATCCCTTGCTTCATTATGGACTCCCGAGACATATGTGAAAACTGCAGCAACATTAGCTGGGGGATATTTAGTTGGTTCAGCATTGTCTCCAGCGGCAAGTGTAGCACCTAAGTTCACTAATTTTGCTGAAGGTGAACGGAGCCGCGGCTGAGCGGCAGGCCGACGAAAATTTATTTTCGGAGGGCTGGCCGTTCGAGCCGCGTGTTCAGCCGCCGCAGGCGGCGACACGCGGTGACAGACGCGGCTCCGTTCATCCTGACCGCCTGCGGTCAGGATGAACAATGGTTTATACAGCAATTATCAAAAGGAGGTGCCGAAACGTATACAAAATTAGCTCCCGCGGTCAATCAGGGAGCTAGATACGAAATAATAAAAGCGCTGTCACAGGAACTGAAAATTCCCTTTCCATTCTAAATGAGAAGGAGATTATGATGAAAATCTTTGGAAACAGAAAGCAAACTAAAGCCGTAGAAGAGAATTTTGGTAAATATATGGTCAATAAATTTGAAAATAGCGATTCTAATATAACTGAGAGAGAATATTTCTATTGCATTATAAAGTTAGCCGTAGATGTGAACTTAGAAAATAAGAAAATCATTGAATCCTTATTACAGAAGATAATCAAGGCGGCTGATGAAACAAATGGAGATGTGACAAACTTATGTGCCGATTCATTAGTAGTTCTGTATGGCTTACCTTTGCCAGATCCAAATGTATATGAAAACATTGAAAGTTTTATAATAAAGATAGGAACTTTAAAGAGCGAGATCATAACGATACTTGGTAGAGAAATTGGTTTATATGGACGTTTCGGTTATGAAAAGAGATATATTGTAACAGCAATAGGTAGAAATTTAGTTAAAGATTTTAATATTATAAATAGCTATAAGACCAATAAAATATTTATTCATGATGACGTTGCTGACAAAATGTTAAATCTGAAACAATTGGAAAGTGTAGAAATCATAAAGGGATAAAGCCTTAAAGAGCGTAATCGGGGACGGGTTCAAATTACTTTAGCTGTCTGCTTATCTTTGTCATTCCCGGCATTCCAGCGGTAAGGTGAATTGCAGGAGGTAATTCCGAGGTAATTCCGGGGAAGGTAATTCCGGGGACAGCATACATATTTCTATATCCGGGAAAGGCAATGATTCGATCAACTGACAGAAGAAACTCGGTAATAACGCTGATCTGCGACAGCTACGCCAATCTCGGGGCAGCAACCACCGCAAACCATCCGGTGATAAGCTTTTTCCGTGGCGGCATCGGCAGGATGGCGCAGCTTTACCGATTAGGTAGAATCGAGCAATAGCTTTGTCTATGACAAACGGACAGGGGCAGGATGTCGATTGTTAAAAAAACTTTAATGTCGATTGGGAGGAATAAGAATATGTCATCGAGACTAAGAAAGGGACTATTTGCAAGTATAGCCATTATCACCCTGCTTTTTACATCGGTTATTCTTTCGTATAGTGAATCAATTAATTACGTCTACGATGACTTGAACCGGTTGATAAGAATCGAATACGGAAGTGAACAGTTTATAGAATACACCTACGACGAAGTCGGCAATAGAACGCAGAAAACGATTGGCCATGGCGACTCGCCGACCGCTACGCTGAGCCAGTCACCATCATCGACTGTATCTGGTCAGGCATTCACACTTACCTGGGGCTCAACATATGCAGACACATGCGCCATCGATAAATCCTTTAATGGGGGAGCATGGGAAGAAGTTACAGGGTAACTGGGGTCAGGTCTTTTATTTTGATATTTCCGATGGTTGATACAACCTGCGGCTATAACAGGCAGGACGTTAAGATGACAGCGGCTACCGCATTATTTAATAGTGATAACGACAAGCCAGTATTCTGATTTTATCGTTTTTTACCTGATAAACAAGTCTGTGCTCATGATCAATACGTCTTGACCAGCAACCTGTTAGATCGTGTTTTAAAGGTTCTGGCTTGCCGGTTCCATGGAATGGTTCACGCTGGACTTCTTTGATAAGCTTAACAATCTTGAGGGCTTTTTTACGGTCTTGTTCAATCCACCATGAGAGGTCTTCAAACCCGGCAAGATCAAACTCCAAGCTTGTTACAGGCTTCGTCAAAAGGTATCCCTTTCTCGCGGTTTTTTGCCTCCAGCAGTCGTTTTTTCATTGTCCTGTTTTTTAGAAGATAAGCGGTCTCTTTCTCTGACTGTAGTTCCTGCCATAGATCAATAGGCACAATAACGCCTGTTACATTATTGTGCTCATCAGAAATATATTGTATCTGTTCCATGATATCCTCCCGCACCTTATGGACAAAAAACTATTGTACTGCATAGGTCGTTCTTTAACATGAATAATAGTTTTTGTTATTTTCATTCAATTATTTAGCATTAAAAGGTAATAGTCAAGCACAAAAGGTGCTTCAGATGGCGAGATTGATCCGTTTCCATTTTAATGACAACCTGTCTGCCTTTATTCTCATATCCCGTATGGTAGGCGACGCAAACTCAGCTTTTTTAGATGTTTTGATAGCTTCAGTTTTTGTAAAAACTCTGTTGGCGAAGATGTCGCGTATCCTTCTATATATACAGTTGCGTCCGTAATCCGTATCCTCGACAGCCGTCATGATGACTTTGGAAGGATGGTGGTTATTTCCTTCAATATAGTGAGTGACATGGGGTTCTTTTCCTTGGAATCTATCAATAATTGGCATTCACCCACGGGCATGAGCCAGGGGGAATCTGTTGATCAGATCGGCCTTTGCACGGCAACAGGCGGAAATTAAATAAGGGGATCCGGGTGATGTGTGATTCTCGCGCTGTGCAGGCAGGCAGTGAACTCCGGCGGCGCCTGATTGCCTTTCTTTTCTGCTGCCATTCTCTCCCAGAATTCTATCGCTTTATGTGGGTCATAGCCGGCCATTGCCATAAATATCAAACCAAGGTGGTCTGCTTCATTTTCCTGGAGGCGGCTATAGGGAAGGATGAATCCAAGTTGAGCACCAACACTAAAGGCCGTCATCCATAGTTGTTTTGTCGCCTCTGGTTTTGTCGCCATTGCTGTTGACAGCGCCGTACCACCCATTTGTAGTGCCAGCATCTGTGACATCCGTTCATTACCATGCTCTGCAACGGCATGAGCTATTTCATGAGCCATAACAACGGCTAAGCCCGCTTCGTCCTTTGCAATCGGTAAAATGCCAGTATATACGACAACTTTACCGCCGGGCATGCACCATGCGTTAACTTCCTTACTTTCTACCAGATTAAATTCCCATTTATAATTGTTTAATTCATGAGCCATGTTGTTTTGCCTGAAATATCGCTCTACCGCCCCCTGAATGTCGGTGCCGACTTTTTTGACCATTTGAGTTTTATTCTTATCCGTACTTATTTTATTAGATTTCAAGAATTGATCATACTCTTGCAGACTCATGGAGAGCAGCGAGGAAGCGGGAATAAAGTTTAACTGGGTCCTGCCGGTAACAGGAACGGTGGTACAGGACAGCAACAAAAAAGAAATGATCAACAGTAAAACCGTGTATTTTTTGTAAATCTTTTTCATTGCTCCTCCTTATCAAAAAGAGTTCATCCAGGTTATCTGGATATTTCACAGGTTTAAGGCTTAACTTGTATTAAGATTAGTGGCTTTTTCTAAGTCGGCATAAGGGTGCGGAGTATATCTTCCTTGCCTATTATACCGACCAACTTGCCTTGATCGATAACAGGCAGGGTATGTATGTTATTATTGACCATCAATGTGGCGATGTCTTCTAAGCTCGTTTCCGGATCAACCGTTATGGGATCAGGAGTCATCGCTTCGGAGACTTTAAAGGCCGCCATTTTAGTTACTTCTTTTTCTATGTTTTTTTGAGGGGGTAAAGAAATAGTGGCATCGAGCAACACAAAGAAGGAAGGCAGGGGAATCCTTTTTTGTTGAAATATCAGATCGGACTGGCAAATAATCCCCTTCAAATGCCCGTTCTTGTCAACCACAGGCAGTCCGCTGAGATGGCTATTGAGCATTAATTCTGCGGCTTGAGTGATCTCCGTATCGGGATAAACCGTAATTAAATCCCTGGTCATAATGTCCTTTGCTGTAGTCATATGTTATCTCCTTTCTTTAAGAGCAATTTTACCTCTGATTGTCGCCGAAAGCCACTATTGAATTCATCATTCCTCCCCACGTACTCCGGAAAATTTTACGTCGAACTTCGGCTCAGTGTAGGGCACTACCCCGCATTCAGAGTTCTTCACAAAGAACACATTATATTTTCATTCGGATACATGAAGGCTGAGTCTTATCCTTAATTCTGAGAGTGAATTGGTGATCGCTTCAAGTGGAAATATCATAGAATTTTAACATTAGTTCCTTGGATTTTTGAGCAGCATTGCTTGTTAAATGTCCTCTCGTGTCGCTGAATCCCTCGCTTTTTAATTTGACAACAGCCCCACACCTTAATAGACCATGCGATGAATTATTTACTACTGCATTGATGGCCTCAACTATTCGAGGGTGATTTATAACAGCCCGTATGTTGGAATTGTCATCAAAGCCGCCTATGACAGCTTGAAGATACAGTTCTTGAAGATTCGGATACTTTTTCAGCAATACTTCCAGCACATCTTCAATATCCGATTTCCATTCATCGACCGGTCTTTTTCCCCCTGCGATATTAAAAATGAGCCTGGTTACTTCTTTCCGATCTTTCGTGATATTATGGACAAAGTGTCCTTCGTAACCTATATAATTCTCGTTCTTCCATTTTGTTATACTTCCACCAATACCAAAACGAGCCTGACAATTTGAAAAGCCTTTGTATGCGGATAAAAACATTTTCTCGGTTTTGAATGTTCGATCTGTAATCGGATACTCAAATGGCTGGCCCGCATACCATTGATAAGTCTGGCTGTAGCCAAGTATTTCTGTAAAAGTTTTGCACTCATAAGCGATCATTTTTGTATGATGTTCCATTTCCGAAGTATTTGTGCCGATAGTGTAACATATTATCTATAAATTCAATAACGGGTATCAATCTCAATGCAGGGCATTTCTGATATTTTTTTCTATTAATCTGAGAATGGAAGAAACTTCATCTTCTTGTTCTGAGATTGATGCAGACCAGCCAAGATTAGGTATTGCTTTTAATAATGGATTGAATTGTTATGTGATTCTATGTACTTGACAAATATTGCTTATACTGCCCAGTTCTAGTACTTGATTACAGTAATTTGATTTAACAAAGGGTCTATCACTTCCGGCTCTGACCAGACACTGTGTCGTAGATCCAATATTACATGCATCACCAAAGCAAAATGCAAATCGGTACTCCTGTTGTTGTATGGAGTAATCAAGTTTAGAAAAGACTATTTTCTCAGGCAATGCCCAATCTTCTATTGGTGGTTTTGTCTCAGAATAATATTCTACCTCTTGATGCAAGATCTTCTTATTTGGTCGTTACCACCCAGACACCCTGCCAGTCCTCAGGGGGGGTATCAATAAAAAGACGACATTTTGCATGGTAGGCAGCGGCTGCCGGGTCCCTGTTTTTAGTTTCAGCAAATATCTTCTCGGCTGTGGCAAAATTCCCTTCGTAGAAGGCCTCAAGTCCGGCGGAAAATACGGTCAAGTCCTCTTTCCGGGATAAAAATTCTTCGGGAAACATTGGTTCGTAGATTTTGACGGGTTCTCTACGGCCAACAACGATTACCTGCGACAATTCGCGCACGGGAAAAGCTTTTTCCAGATGCTCGAAGGTGGAATGGGAGATAAGGGTATAGGTGCCGAACTGTTTATTTATTCCTTCAAGGCGCGAGGCCAGATTTACGGCATCCCCTAACATTGTATAGTCAAAACGTGTGTGCGAACCCATATTTCCTACCACGGCTGCTCCGGTATTTATACCGATGCGCATTTTGAGGTCTCTGCCTATGCGCTCACGAATCGATTGTCTTTTCTCGGCTAATTTTGCCTGGCAGCGCAATGCGGCACATACACACCGCCTGGCATGATCGGGTTGCCTTAGAGGGGCATTCCAGAAGGCGATAATGGCATCACCTTCGTATTTATCTACGGTGCCTCCTTCTTCGTGGATGATATCGGTCATGGCGGACAGATAATCATTGAGGAACGTCGTTAATTCTTCCGGTTCCATACTTTCAGAGATGCTGGTGAAGCCTTCCAGGTCTGAAAAAAAGATGGACAGAACCTGCCTCTCACCACCCAGCTTCAAACGCTCCGGGTGTTCGATAAGTTCTTCGATTACCGTGGGACTAAGATATTGTTTGAAGGCATTTTTGATAAAGAGCTTCTGTCGGCCTTCCGTTGAATAATATATTATGCCCCCACTGATCAGGGTGATGGTAATACCTGCCTCCTGGACGATGAGAGGCAGCCAGAAGCCGTGAAGGTATGCCGCCAGGCAGAGAAAGACCGGCAGTGTAATAAAAAAGGAGTAAACAAGGAAACCTTT
>JBAZOY010000033.1:0-26855 GCA_041648505.1 Syntrophales bacterium
TGATGATAACGCTCGCGTCGGCGCGCAGCAAAGCATTGGCATAGATCATCGAGCCGGCGAGGCTTCCGTAGAGCTGCGCATCGGCCTCCGTGGCATTGATCTGCCGCAAAAAGATATCGCTGTGTGTCCACGCCAGATAGAAGACCCGATCCGCAAGACGCCGGTCCTGGTATTTCCCGACCAGGCTTAAGGCTGCGTCACGAGTCTCGCCGATGCCGGAGACAATATTGACCGTTGCCGTTTCTTCCGCATCAAGAGTAATTCGATAACGGATCGAGACGATAGGATCCAGCACGGAGCCCTCACTGCCCGAGAGAGCCGATGCATCACCCATCGCTTGCGGATCGACAAGCGTGTTTCCGCGGCCGATGAACCGCAGGCGGTCGGTCTCATAAGATATTTCTCCGATGTCCGCGCCGTGCGCGGCCATCAAATGAAACATCCAGGGAGCGTGCTCGCCCAGGGAGCGGGGCCGGCGCGTGCAGAGAATCGCCCGCTGCCGGCGGAGGATCTCAGTCTGAACAAAGAGATTACTGAACGCCGGATGCAGCGCATCCGCGGCTGGCGAGGCGAGGACAACCTCTGCATAACTCGTGACATCAATGGCTCTACGTTTTCCGGAACGGTTGATGATGGTGATGCGGCGCAGCTCGATGTCATCCTCGGGCGAAACGGCAATTTCCGTATGCGTGTCGAGGTCATGGTCGCGGCAACGGAACTCCACTTTCGCCTCCGAAAAGATCGTTTCATAAGTGTCCGCTTGTTTGAGCGCCGGTTGATAGGACGTTGACCAGAATTCTCCGCTCGCCACGTCGCGGAGGTAACAGAATGAGCCCCAATTATCACAAGTACTGTCTTCGCGCCAGCGGGTGACGGCAATGTCCTTCCAGCGGCTGTACCCGCCGCCTGCGTTCGTAATCATCACGTGGTATCTGCCGTTTGACAATAAGTGCACTTCCGGTTTCGGCGTGTTCGGGTTACCGAACACGCGTACCGGTGCCTCCGTGCCCAGGGATTCTATATGGCGGTCGGAGATCTCAGCGTTGTGCGTATAGAACGCCGTCGCCTTGGGGATTCGCTCTTGGAGCAATAGCATGGTCGCCTGGAACATGGGTTCCGACTCAAATCGCTTCTGCATCGGACGGTCTAAGAGTACATAGGCCAAAGAGAGGAAGCTCATGCCCTGATGATGTGCCATGAAGGAGCGGACCACGGCGCTTGATTGTCCACGCGGCAGACGGGAAGGGGTGTAGTCGATTGCCTCGTAGAAACCATACGTTCCCATAACACCTTCAGAAGCAAGGTGCTCGAGATTCAGGCATGCCTCTTCGGGCGTTACCATCAGGGCCAGCGCCGAGGCATAGGGCGCAATAACCAGATCCTCGGCGAGCCCGCGTTTAAGACCCAGGCCGGGTACGCCAAAGGCACGATACTGGTAGTTAAGATGAACGTCGATTGCATTGTAGCCGGATTCCGAACTGCCCCAGAGGACCCCGCGTTTCCTCCCATAATTGATCTGCCGGGCCACTGCCGCCTTGCAGGTCTGGTCGAGCAGTGTGTGTTCGTACGTCGGCATCACCAGGAGCGGCATAAGATATTCGAACATCGAACCGCTCCACGAAAGGAGGATCTGCTCTCCATTGGCAGTGGTCAGCAAACGTCCCAGGGCGAACCAGCTCTCCTGCGGCAGCTGTCCCTGCGCAATCGCGATGAAGGTGCAAAATCTTGCTTCTGAAGCCAGCAGATCGTAGTAACTGGGGTCCCGCCGACGTTCACCGACATTGTACCCGATAGCCAGGAGATTACGTGCCTCGTCGAACAGAAAATCATATTCCATATGGGCGAGTTCGCCGATCTGTCGTGCCAGTCCTTCGATAGTGTCGATTCTTGCCCTGGCACGTCGGGCCGCCTCTGTAATAAAGGGGTGAACCGAGTATTCCCAAGGGAGCACACCATTCGCCTCTCCGTCAAGATGGGCCAATTGGCGCAGCGTCGGGATTTCATCCATACCCGATATCTCGCAGAGCCTGTCCCTGTCCGGTGATGCCGGCAATGATATCCAGGCCGCGAGAAACGTCATCTCATCCAGGGCGGCCCGGCATTGCCCGGCAAGGTCATGCGCCCACCACTTTTCGTGGCTATCGGGATCGGCATCCAGAACATCGAGACCGACAACCACTTCCTCGGCGGACGTTACCAACTGATCAAGGCATAGTCGCGCCGCCGCCAGCGTGGTGGGCGGGGAATCGAGTGCGGATTTCAGCAGTTTTTGCAGTTGTACGAGTTGGTCCGAAGGGCTTTTCCCGTCGGTGTCCACTAGGACACGGACGGTGTCGCTGATTCCCTCAAGCAATCGCGATCCCAGAATCAGGTCATCGGGTAGTGCGAGCAGCCCCTGGCGCAGTGTCAGCAAATGGCCGGCAAGGTTTCCGCTGTCCACGGTCGAGATGTAGGCAGGTTGCAGCGGTTGAAGGGATTGCGTGTCGTACCAGTTGTAAAAGTGGCCTCGGTATCGTTCCAAGGCTTCCATCGTATGGAGTGCCCGTTCCGTGCGCTCGATGAGTTGTCCTGCTGTGATGTAGCCGAAGTCGTAGGCGGACAAATTTGCGAGGAGGGCCAGGCCCATGTTGGTTGGCGACGTGCGATGCGCGATTACGGCAGCGGGATGTTCCTGAAAATTATCAGGGGGCAGCCAATGATCTTCCGGGCCGACAAAGGTTTCAAAAAACGACCAGGTCTTGCGGGAAAGCTTCCGGAGAAAGACGGTCTGGTCAGCCGTCAGCCTTGCTTCGCGACGAGCAAGCGGCCGGCCGATCCACCAGGCGACAAAAGGAGAGACAAACCAGAGTCCCAGTATGGGCCCGGCCGGCGCTAATGTCACCGGCCTCGAAAGTGTCAGAGAGATAACCGCAGCACCGGCAAGAACCGGGGCGATCCACATGGATCGGCAAAAAGAACCAAGGTCCGTGCGGTCACTGCCATGTCGTTCGTCCGACGTACTCCATTCGAGAAGCCGCTTGTGGGTGACCAGCATCCGCCATCCCGTGCGCACAATCGCATCGAGACTGAAAAACGCTTCGTAGGGCAGGCAGATGAGCGTAAATGCCGCCTGAGCGAAGAGCCGGCCGGCGGAGTGCAGGCTGGCATCGAGGCGCTGACTCAGAAGCACATCGTCCGGCTTCTGAAGCGCTTGCAGGAGAGAGGTAATCAGAGAAGGGAGCAGGATGATTCCGAGCACCGACAGGGTCCAGAACCAGGCCCCCCAGTCCGAGGACAAGACCGTCCAGCCCAGCAGTAAAAGGAGTGTCAACGCTGCCGGCACGAGACTGCGCCGCAGGTTGTCGAATATCTTCCAATGGGACAGCCATGAGAGCGGATTCTTTTGCAGACGCGCATCAGGGCCGGGAACACCAGACCGTAACCATCGCAGGAGCTGCCAGTCGCCGCGAATCCAGCGATGCCGACGGTTCACGTCCGCATTATAGTGAGACGGATATTCCTCATAGAGCATTAGATCGCTTAAAAGACCCGACCGCGCATAACACCCTTCCAGAAGGTCGTGGCTGAGGATCCGGTTCTCGGGGAAACGTCCTTTGAGTATTCGCTCGAAGGTATCAACATCGTAAATGCCCTTGCCGATGAACGAGCCTTCGCCGAACAGGTCCTGGTAAACATCGGAAACTGCGCGAGTATAGGGATCAATACCGGACTCGCTTCCGCACATTGCCGCATACCGCGACCGGTTCATGCCGGGCAGGCTTACGGCGACCCGTGGCTGAAGGATGCCGTAACCTTCACAGACACGCTGCTTATCTTCGTCGTACCGCGCGCGATTCAGCGGGTGCGCCATGGCGCCCACAAACTGCCACGCCGCGTTGCGAGGCAGTTGCGTATCCGTGTCCAGGGTGATCACATACTTCACGCTCGATAAGACTGTCGTGTCACCGATGACGAGGGAAAAACGATTCCCGGAGACATTACTAACACCCTCCTCTTCATCCCCTCCCCTCAAGGGAGGGGAAATATTACAGCCCTCTCCCCTGGAGGGAGAGGGCGAGGGTGAGGGGACTGCCCCGCCCCGCAGGAGAGCATTCAAGTCCGATAGTTTCCCCCGTTTGCGCTCGTAACCCATCCATATCCGCTCCTGAGGATTCCAGCGACGGGGGCGATGGAAAAGGAAGAAGGTGTTGCCTCGGGAATGACCGTACTTGGCATTCAGATCTTCGATCCTCTGCCGGGCAAGCCGCAAGAGCAGTTTGTCCTCAGTCAGCGTTTCCTCCTGTGCGTCTCGAAAATCGGTCAACAGGCCGAAGTGCAGGTTAGCGTCCTGATTTGCCAGGAACCGCACTTCAAGCGCCTCTATCAGATCCTCTATATTCTGCGTACTTGTGAGCATCGTCGGAACCACGGCCAGTGTGCGGAATTCCGGTGGGATCCCTTCGGAGAAGTCCATGCGCGGCAGCGGATGGGGTGTCGTCAGCAGCGTTGCCAGCAAGTTTACCAGCGCAATGGCCAGTTGACTTGCGCTCAGAACCGAGAGGATCACGATCAGGGCAATTGCCCATCCCGTCAACGCACTGGCATACATCTTTGCCAGCAAGCCTCCGGCGAAGATCGCCGTCATCAGGGCGATTGTACCCAGATAGAGGAGCAAAGGAACTCGCCGGCTCCACCTCTGAAGGTGCTCAGACAGGGAATGGCTTACTTCCAGCGCTTGATCGAGTTGCGGCAATCCCTTATCGATCAGGTAGAAGCCGACATGTGCCGCGCGATCATCACCGCCTTTTCCCTCCGCACTCTCATGCGCCAGCCGGATCGCCATACGCGCCACCTCGCTCTCGGAAAACCGGCTGTGTTTCGCCATCTTTTCCACGACATGGCGGTAACGGTCACGGGTAGAAAAATCCATTTTGTCGTAAACGCCTCCGGGATCCTCGTGCAGCACTTGGTCGACAACGCTCATCGTCTCGACGAACTCTCGCCAGTCCATCGCGCTCAGGAAACGAAGGCTGCCGATGCTGTTGCTCATGGATACCTGATCGGCAGCCTGTTGCTGGTTCTCCGCCTGCACCAGTTGCTGGATCGTCTGGCCGCACTCGGACAGCCGCTGCTCAAGCCAGGTAAGCGGCAATGACAGAGCAGGACCCTGTCCCTGCAGGCGACGCGTAATTTCCGCTATAAAAGAACCCACCATCGGCGGGTCCGATCGTGCCATGTCTGCGATCACCAGAATCAGGCTCTTCGGGTCCTTCGTGGCGCTCTCCGTCATCCGGTCTGCCCAGTAATCGGCCAGGCTGCGGTCGATTCTATCGGTAGCGATTCGGGCGGCAACGCGTCGGAGATTCTCGATCAGGGCCAGGCGCAGCATGATGGGAATGGCCCACAATTCTCCTAACTTAAGTACGGTGACGGTCTGGTAGGCTGCTGTAAATCTGCTGAGAATCTCCGGATCTACCCGTCCATCGCCATGCAAGATCATCTCCAGCGCAATGTCATATACGCGCGGCTGAGCAGCCGACGAACCATTTATCAGGCGAGGAAGTTCCCGGCTGTACCCCTTCGGCAAATGCCTCCTGGCGGTGCGTATCTGCTCTTCAATCAGATAGAAGTTGTCGAGCAGCCATTCCCCGGCAGGCGTAATCCGGCGGTTTGCCTTAACCGCATCCGTCAGCAAATTTTGGACTCCAATCAGAAGGTCTTCATTCTCCGCCAGTCGTGTCAGAAGCCGATCCGGAGCGAGTTCCGGGCTTAAAGTGTGTAAGCCTGCGAGAGTTTTGCCATGCTGCTCCATCTGATCGGCGCTGAATAACTCAGCTCGCAGTGGCGGCTCGAAACAGGCGTACTTTTGTGCCAAACCATTTCCGCGAAGGCTTGCCCACAAATGAGACAGGTTCTCGAAAATGGTCTTGTTGATGAACTTCACTTTTCAAACCTCCATATTATTGAGGAGAGGTGTCGACAAGGCAGTCGCAATAGTGGTAGCGGCTTCGAGGAATTCCTTTGCACAATTGACTTCCTTGACAAAGCGGCCCAGGGCCACGTCGACACAAACATCAATTTCCTCGGCTGTGCCGGCGTAAGAGGTATGTACCGGGAGCATCCCGATGATCAGTATCATATATGATGATCAGTGTCATATATATAGAAAAAATTATTTTTACGGAGGCTCGTTTCATTTTTTGTTCCTCCTAATAAATGCAAGTTGACATTCATTGATATGTTTTATCGCAACTTTACTTTAATTACAATAAAAGGAGAGGTTATGATGCCCGGAAAAAAGCTGAACCGTTCCGCCGAACTTACACCGGCGATCCGCTTAAAGTATTGTAAAGTTAATGAACTACCCCGCCGCAAGCAGCGGGGTATCGAAAACATTAGCCCATAAGGCAGTCTCGCCGCAAGCAGCGGGGAATTATACCCTAAGAGATTAAAGGGACTAAGCAGTAGTATCTGACATGCCGACGTGACCGCGGAGGGCTTTCTTTTCCGACTGCAGGTGTTTCATCCTCAGGACCTTTTCCTGGGCGCGCTTTGAGCGGCGCCGCTTCTGTCGTCTGATCTTTTCTGCGCGCATCTTTTCAGCACGTAATATCCCAAGCTGAAGCCGTTCAATCCGGTCGAGAAGCAGTCGCCTTGCCAGGAAGCGGTTGAGCGACTGGGAGCGCTCGCGCTGGCACTTGACGGAGAGGCCCGTGGGCAGGTGGACGAGGAAAACGCAGGAAGATGTCTTGTTTACCTTCTGTCCGCCGGGGCCCGAAGACCGGATAAAGGTCTCCCTGAGGTCACTTTCCCTGACGCCGAGTTTGAGCATCCGCTCTGTTAGCATCTTTTGTTTCTCGGAAGAAATATCCATCTCTTGTGCCATAAAAATGTTGACATGCACTTGGAATTTTCCTATATTCCACCTGTAACAAAGAAATGTCTTTTTAAACAAATATCAAAAACAAATAAATAAAGCAAAAAAAGTACCAATTTCGAGACCCCGCTCATGACGCTTAATGAAAACAGTAGAAAGCTCTCAGAAAGCAAGGCAGGATGGCAGACTGTTACATTATTGACGGGTCCTTTTGCCGTTTTCGGAAGAGCAGCGATCAGCTGGGTCAACAATTTAGGGGCCGCGGTAATTTTTCTTCTTTTGGCATTCCTGAAGATATTTCGACACAAGCAGTTATCCAAGATAGTTCAGCAGGTCTATTACATCGGGGCACGATCCACGATGATCATTATGCTCGTCGGCCTGTTCACCGGCATGGTACTGGGTCTCCAATCTTATCATGCTCTGGTTAAATTCGGCGCGCAGGGTGCTCTCGGTACCATGGTAGCTCTGTCTCTCGTCAGGGAAATGGGGCCCGTTCTAACTGCCATAATGATTACGGCCAGGGCAGGCTCGGCGATAACCGCAGAGATCGGCATCCAACGTATCTCCGAGCAGATTGATGCCCTCGACACCATGCGTATTGATCCGCTCAGCTACCTCATCAGTCCCAGAATTGCCGCCGCTATCATAAGTTTTCCCATCCTCACCGTTTTGTTTGATCTGATCGGCATTATCGGCGGCTATGTCTCCGGGGTATTGCTCCTGGGAGCGAATGCCGGCACTTATTTTTTCCGCGTTCAGACCAGTACGGAGATGAAAGATCTCACCGACGGTTTCATCAAGGCGATAGTCTTTGCTGTCATCGTCTCAACCGTCTGTTGTTACCAGGGCTATTTTACGCACATGCGTACAGACAGTCATGGCGCCAAGGCTGTCGGTCTCGCCACCACCTCGGCCGTTGTGCTTTCCTGTGTGCTTGTTCTAGTGTCCGACTATGTTGTGACATCACTCCTCATCTAAAGACAGACTTATGGAAACGCCATTAATCGAATTCAAGGATGTCAGCAAACGCTTCGGAACCCGAACAATTCTTGATCGCGTTAATCTGCAGATCTATGAGGGGCAGGTCACGACGATAATCGGCCTCAGTGGTTCCGGTAAGAGTGTGCTCCTCAAACATATCATCGGGCTCCTCAAACCCGACGAGGGGACCATTCTTTTTCGTGGTAAAGCAATTGCCGAAATGAAAAAAAAGGAGATAGCAACATCCTTAGCTCAGATAAGCTATATGTTTCAAGACAATGCGCTCTTCGATTCGATGACAGTATATGAAAATATCGCCCTCCCTCTTCGGGAAACGACGGATTTGGGCAAAGCTGAAATCGACCGGCGGGTTATGGCCAGAATTGAACAGACAGAACTCAGCGAGGCGGCCCACAGGTACCCTTCAGAACTCTCCGGAGGCATGCAAAAGCGGGCGGCTTTGGCACGGGCCCTGGTCATCGATCCTCAAATTGTCCTCTTTGACGAACCTACTTCCGGACAGGACCCTGTCCGGAAGAATGCTATCCTGAGCATGATTGCCCAGTATCAGAGAAAATTCGGGTTTACGGCGATCATGGTCAGCCACGAGATTCCCGATGTGTACTTCATCTCCAACCGTATTCTCGCCCTTTATGATCGAAAGATAGTTTTCCAGGGCACTCCCGAGGAGCTGGAAAATTTTGACCATCCCTTTAATGATGAAGTAATCCGCAGTATAGAAGGGTTGCAGGAAGAATTAACGGGCCTGTACTCCAAACGACAGTTCAAAGTCATGAATCATGCTCAATTGAAGCGGAGAACGCTCGGGGAAACCTATTCTGTGGCGATTTTTACGTTGGAGGACTTAGGTGAAATCGTCAAAAATTTAGGGTACGATGCGGCCCAGGAGGCCATAAAGGGCATGGGAGTATATATCGATAAACACTTCAGCGCTATCGGTGGTTTTTCCACACGACTCAGTAGCAATGAATTTGTTACGGTGCTCCCCTTTTCGGATCTGGCTGAAGCGGAGAATATTCTTAGTGATTTTGTCCGGGATTTACAAGCTCATGGAATCCGAGATATATGGGCCGACACTCGCAAGCAGGCGGCTGCGGATGTGTGCGTCGAATTCGCCATCCTGGCCGGGATTGCCCAGGGCCAACCAATTGCAGAAATAGATTCCATCATAGATTCGGCAAAAAATCAGCAAAAGGAGATTGCCCGTCTTCGGTGCGACGGGGGGAGGTAACCAATGCAAAAATACACTATGGAAACAACAGTCGGTATCTTTTTCTTTATCGGATTGCTTTTAATTGGGTATATGACGGTGAAACTTGGCCATGTTTCCTTCCTCGGCGACAGCACATACCCGCTTTCCGCTCGCTTTACCTCGGTAACCGGCCTCAGAATAGGGAGTCCTGTTTACATGTATGGCATTGAGATCGGACGGGTAGAGCGACTCAGCATGGATCAAAAGGACCAGAGGGCGGCGATAGAAGTGCGGATACAACAGGGTGTACAGGTTTACGATGATGCCATCGCCTCCATCAAAACTGAAGGGCTGATTGGCGACAAGTATCTCGGAATCAACCCGGGGGGGGCAGGCGAACTCCTCGGACCTGGTGGAACCATTACGGACACTCAACCGGCTGTGGACGTTGCAGACCTCATCGGCAAGTATGCCTTTGGAGATGTTAAGAAGGAATAGTTTCAAAACAGAGGAACAACAACATGTTAACAAGATTGAGAGGTAAGGTATGAAAAGACCGCTCGCGGTGTTATGTGGATTAATGTTCTTATTATTGGCACTACCCGTGCGTGCCGGTGTACCCCTGGATACAGTTAAGGTAAATGTTAACAAAGTACTTGAGGTATTGCGTGACCCGAAGCTTAAAGCCGAGTCGGCCAAAGAGACCAAGAAGGAAAGGCTTCGTTATATTTACGATCTCATGTTCAATAAAGTCGAGCTTTCCCGGCGAGCCCTGGCACAGAACTGGAATAATCTGAATCCCGCTCAGCGCGAGGAATTCGTCCAGCTGTTCAGGCAAGTACTGGAAAAAGCCTATATTGACAAAATACTTGCATACAGCGACGAGAAAGTTGTTTTTGATAGAGAAACTATACTCTCGGTAAATAAGGCTGAGATTCAAACGAAAATCATCACCTCCTCAAAAGAAGTCCCTATTCTCTACCGGGTGATTTTAAAAGACGGTGAATGGAAAGTATACGATATCGTTGTCGAGAACGTGAGTTTGATCTTGAACTACCGCACCCAGTTTAATGATATCCTGGCGAAAAATACACCCGATCAATTGCTTGAGATTCTGCGGAAAAAGGTAAAGGGACAATCATGAAATCGTTCAAACTTTCAGTTCTGCTGTTTGTTTTCGCCATCCTGGTTTTGGGTTGTGCTCACCGTCCTTCCCCCATTTCTTCTTTTGAACCATCATCGGTATCCCCTCAGCACAACCAGGTCATCGTCGCTTCCAACTTAGATCAGATTCCGCTGAGCTCCCCGGAGATGTCGCCGAAACCCGAAGGCGAGAGGCTTGATGACGTTTCAGCTCCCCAAGACGCTTTGGCGTCCCCGGTGATGCCGTCGAATTCCGATGATACTAGCGTCGATGACGACGATAATCTCGATTACGTTGAGGAAAACGGTACAACGGAGAAGATCAGCATTGCCGATCCCCTGGAGCCTTTCAACCGGGCCATGTACCAATTTAACGATAAGCTCTACTTCTGGCTGCTCAAACCCGTGGCACAGGGTTATAGAAAGATCGTTCCCGAGGGCGCGCGGGTAAGTGTGCGCAATTTCTTCTCGAACCTCACCTCCCCCATTCGTATCGTAAATTGTATGCTCCAGGCAAATTTCGGCGGTGCAGCCCGGGAACTTGGCCGCTTCACCGTTAATACTATTTTGGGTATCGGGGGACTTTTTGATCCCGCCTCAGGTAAGAACATAAATCTCCCGAAACAAGACGAAGACTTTGGTCAAACCTTAGGCGTCTATGGATTGGGGCAAGGTTTCTACATCAACTGGCCGATATTGGGTCCTTCCAGTCCTCGAGATACGGTCGGGCTTGTCGGTGATTTATTCTTGCATCCCTTCAACTACCTTGCTACCTGGGATGTCTCGGTAGGAACCAGGGCGTACGAAAAGGTAAATGACACCTCCCTGACGATCGGTGACTATGAGTCCCTGAAAGAGGCGGCCATTGATCCCTACGTGGCGCTCCGCGACGCCTATGTTCAATATCGGCTGAACAAGGTCAAGGCACGGGGAGGGAAACCAGCGCCATCAGACGCCGGTGGAGCAGTATCAACAGCAACAGAGGAGGCTCCTCCATCTGTGCATTCCGGTGAGACAACCCCTTACTAACATTTGCAGGGTCTTATAGATTTCTTCCTTCGATCGAAATGACACAATCAGCAGTTTTTCAAAGTTCTTAACCGGAAGATCATGCTAAAGCCATAGGGAGCAGGTCAATCCGAAAAGAGCTTAAACAGGACGTCTAGGATATCTGCACTTCCTTTTCTATAGCCGTCGTCCTTTTTCCGATCCCGAATATCTTCTTTACGAGAAACACCGCCGACAGGATAATGACGGCAAAGCATATAGACAGCATGCTGGATTTCACGCACCATGGGCGCTGTATCATCGAATTCTTCTTCTTAATTCCATACATTTTTTAAATAGGCGGGGCGTGCGTAAGAGAGATTACGTTAACCCTCAATTACGGTTTACTTTATGACAACGAGTCGATTATTTATCAATCAGAACCTTTCTTCTTACTTTACAAAAATGCAAGTTCTTATTCAAAGCCTCCGGCAGCCGGGGCCGCTCAGGCTGCTGCGACCGCCTGCCTCGGGAATGACCTGTATCTGTGTGCCTATACGCTCCTTCAGGGCCGTGACATGGGAGATGACGCCGATGAGCTTGCCGTCCTGCCGCAGTCCCGCCAGTGTCTCCAGTGCCGTTTCCAGGGCGTCTTCGTCCAGAGTGCCGAATCCTTCATCGAGAAAAAGAGAGTCAACGCGGACATTACGGCTGGTCATTTGAGAAAGGCCGAGCGCCAGGGCAAGGCTTACAATAAAGCTTTCACCGCCGGAGAGATTCTTCGTGGAACGGATCTCGCCGGCCTGGTAATTGTCGATGACATTCAATTCCAGCGGTTGCGACGAGTCGCGTATGAGCAGGTAACGATCCGACATCTTCCGGAGCCGGCGGTTGGCATGCGCTGTCATCATCTCGAATGTAATACCCTGCGCAAAGTTTCGGAATTTCTTTCCGTCGGCTGAGCCGATGAGGTGGTGCAGGTCAACCCAGCGCGCGCATTCCTTTTTCCTGGCTTCAATTTTTTTTATGCGTTCCTGCTGGTTGCTTCTCTGCTTTTCATTGTCGGACAGGCTTTTGACAATACCGCCGATATGGAGACTGATCTCTTTCAGGTCGGCGTCAGCGGCTCTGATATTTTCCTTTAGCGTCTCAGCGGATTCATCAGTCAGGTTTTTCTCCCGTTCGGCAGCAAGGGCCACTGACTTGTCGTGACGGCGGGCTTCAATTTCCGTTTTTTCCTTGAGGAGGGCCTGCTCCTTTTCAGCAAGCAACTCCCGTTCTTCTTCACCCAGGCGTGATGAGAGGTAGTCCGGCTCATCCGCGAATCCGGCCCCCTTAATCCGGCACTTCCACTGCTGCTCCACCTGCGTCAGTTCCTTTGCCCGGTGGTCCGTTTTAATTTGCAAGGACTCGACCTTCTCCTTCAGGGAGCTGATTTCTTTTTCAATCTGTCCATAGTCTTCGCGGGCCTTTTCCAGTGCTTTATTCGCCTGATCCACAATGGCCACCAGCCGGTTTTCCTCTTCGTCGGCGTTCTTTTCACCGAACAGCTCACGGCGTGAACCGATCAGGGCTTCATGCTCCTTTTTCAGATCGTAACGATCTTTGTGTCTCGCCGCCAGGTCTTTTTCCAGACTGTCCAGCAGTGCCCGATACTTTTCAATTTCGGCTTTCAGTTCATCAATCTGTTTCTCCTGAGCGGTTTTTTCGGCCTCCTTTGCCTGCCAGTTATTCTTGCGCCCGGTCAGGTCCTTCAATATTGTATCTAGACTATCCGGGTAAATTCGTCTGACCCCGAAAGGTTCGACATCAGCAAGGGCGGCAGTGGTTGTTTTTTCCGTCTCTTCCGCCAGAGCAGCGCAATCTTTGCTCAGCCGCTCGTGATCAAGAACGGTTGTCTCCAGGTTGTGTCTGGCCTTCTGCAAGGCTTGTCCTGCATTGTCAAAAATCTTTCTTGTTTTTTCCATGTTTGTCTGCGTCGACTTTTCCTGGCGGCCCTTCTCTTCCGCCAAGGCAACAATCCCCGCAGTTTCGGCAATTTTCGCCTGCACGTCGGCAACTTCCTCGCGTATCCTCCCGGCGTGTTCCGACCGTGAAATCTCTATCTTCAGCCTCAGCATGGTGTCAGCGCATTGTTTTTCGTCGGCGTCAAGCGCCGCCCTCTTATCCGCCAGCTCTTTCCCTGTATGCCGTATTTCCGCTGCCGTCTGCACCAGGCCGGCTTCCAGCCTGCTCAGATGAGTGGACGACTTTCTAAATTCATCCCTTGTTTTATTGAGCTTCGCTTCCGCCTCATTCAAAACCGGAACATTCCCCCTAGCATAGGGATGCTCGGTGGCTCCGCACAGCGGACATGGCTGGCCGTCCTCCAGACGTTTTCTTTCATCTTCAAGGTCGCGGATACGGCTGAGGAGAGACACCTGCGTTTCCAGGGTGGCAATATCTTTTTCCAGGAGGGCTTTTTGATCGGTGCAGGATTTGATCTCAGCCAAGATGCCGGTATGAGCGGTGTTTAGTGTTTCCAGGCTCGTTTTCAGGCCGGTAAGCGCCGTGGATGTCCGGTCAATCCTCTCCATGGTTTCGCCTGTCTGAACCAGAAGACGCTCGCGTTCTTTGAGGCTATCCATCTCATTGCGCCACTGGCTGATGTCGTGGCCCTGAAGGACCGCTGTTATTGCATCTGTCAGGCCCTTGAGATCGTTCTGAGTATTTTCAAATTCACGGCGGAATTTTTCATGATCGGCCTCTCTCCCGGCGCATTCGGCAAGAGCGGATTCCTTTTTCCCGGCTGCCGTGGAAAGCTCTTCCAATGTCTTTAGACGCTTTACCTCAACAGTATGAAGCGATGCAAAGCCTCTCCCGATGGCGGTCAGATTTGTCATCAACGCAGCATCGGCGGCGTGTTTTGTCTGGTATTCACGAATCGCTATCAGGGCGGTATGCACCTTTTTTAGTCCCTGTTCGCCATTCTCGACATGACTTCGATAGCCCCTACCCTGCTTCTCGATCTCCTCGATCGTCTTGTTCTTTTCTTTGAGTTGTTTGTTCTGCTCATCCAGACGTGTATCAAGGTCACGCACCTTTTTGATGACATCCCCTTCCGATATCCGGTCGGTTCGCGCCACATTCAGCATGGTCTCTGTGGTCTGTCTTGCGGCGAGTGCATCTGCAGCAGCCTTATCCTTTTCAGGCAGCATGGCGAGGGCGCTGTGGAGTTCCCTTGCTTCAGTTTCCTGCACCCCCCGCAAAGTATTTACCTCCCGGTAATCGCCTTCCAGGCCGAGGGCCTTGCGGGATTTTCCCAGCTTCTTTGTGTCCGGCGCAAACGCGAGTCTTCGTTCCTCAAAATCCTCCTGCTTCTTATCCAGTTCTCCCAGTTCTTTCTCCAGGGTAAGCATCCCCTCGATCCAGGTCAGGGCCTTACCCATTTCCTTCATTTTCGCCGCAAGTTCAGTTTCCCGGCCCTGCTTTTCTCTCAAGTCGGTCTGCAAATCCTTCTCTTCGTCTTCACTTAATATCTGTATGCCTTTCAGTTCCGCCTGCAACAGCTCAAGTTCTCCCAGCTCTTCCGCACGGCGCTCGTGAACCTTCACTGATATCCGGCTGTAGATTTCCGTACCCGTAATCTGCTCGAGGATGGGCGAACGCTCATTGGGTGAGGCCTGGAGAAAAACGGCGAATCCCCCCTGGGCAAGGAGCATCGAACGGGTAAATCGTCCGAAATCCATACCCGTCACCTTCTCGATAAATTCACCAACCTGGTTTATCTTCGATTCCAGAACCTTCTCTGAATCTGCATCCGTGATCTCGTGCCTTGCCTGCTGCAACTCGCCATCCGGCTTTTTATGGGCGCGGCGCTGGCTCCAGTGGCAACGGTAACGTCCCTTCCCGGTCTCGAAGGTCACCTCAGCAAAACACTCTCCCGTCTGGCGCGACATAATCTCGTTGCTGCTTTTCGTAATCTTGCCCAGGCGGGGTGTGCTGCCGTAAAGCGCGAGACAGAGGGCGTCCATGATGGTCGTTTTTCCCGCGCCCGTAGGACCGGTAATGGCAAAGATACCGTCCGACGCATAGGCGGAGTGTGTGAAATCAACCTGCCATTCACCGGTAAGTGAATTCAGGTTCTTGAATCGAACGCCAAGGATCCTCATTCCCCTTCCTCCTATTACATCGCTCCAGTTCCCAAGAAACTTGTCCTTGACCGGTGGGAGTGCACCCCTCCCCTCAATCCCCTCCCTCGGCGGGAGTGCACCATTCCTATTCCTTCCCCTCCCCTGGTGGGAGGGGAAGGAGGGGAGGGGGAAACAACACGCTATTCAGCCATTGCGTCCGCTTCGTTCAGGGATACAATTATTTCCCTGTAGGCGCTCAAGAGCGCCGGGCGCTGTTCCTCCGGGATTTCTTGCGCTTCCAGGCACCGCTTGAATACATCCGTAACATCAAGGTCGTCGAGCGTTTCATCCGTATTCATCCCGCTCATGGCGCGTTCCAGCGTCCGGCTGTTCTTGACGAGAAGGATCTCCAGGCCCGACCCGGCGACGATCTCATCCAGGCGCGTGCGCAGATCGCCGGCAATCTCATCTCCTTCATAGATGATCTCCAGCCAGGCTTGGCTTCCCCGGGACTTCAACCCATCGATATCACAGGCAATGGTTTGCCAATCTCCCCGCAGGGTCTGCAACTCTCGAAAACAGGGCACGGGAATATTGACAACACTTGGCGTCTCGTCCGAAAACTCCACGATAACCACACTCTTTTCCTGCTGACCTTCGCCAAAACCGATCGGCAGAGGAGAACCGGAATAGCGGATAAAATCCGAACCGCCCACCGTCTGCGGAATATGAAGATGCCCCAGAGCAAGATAGTCGATAAATTCAGGAAACACATCCGTGCCGACATGCAGAAGGGAACCGATATACAACTCGCGTACCCCGTCGCCGTCAACGGTCAGGCCGCCTGCGGTATACAGATGCCCCATGGCGATAATGGGCACAGACCTTTTCATTCGGGAGCACTTCTCCCGGGCCGCGTCATATACCATCCGGTAATGAGTCCTGATCCCTTCTATGATCTTTCTCTCCTTGTCCTCAATGCTCTCGCCGGCTTCGGCGGTGCGGATGTCACGGTCACGGAGATAGGGAATGGCGCAGACGATCAGCCGGGGTTCATCGTCCGGCCCGGCAATCGTGATCAATTCATCCTCCGGAGATTCGGAGGCGCACCCGACGACATGGATGTTGAGAAATTTCAGGAGTTCCCGGGGGGCGTTCAAAAAAGAAGGCGAATCGTGGTTTCCCGCCGTGACCACCACATGCCGGTTTGGGGCGGCCGCCACGCGGCAAAGGAAGCGATAATACAGTTCCTGGGCATGGTTGCTGGGGGTGCTGTTGTCGAATACATCCCCCGCCACCAGCAGTAAATCGATGTCTTCACTCTCGATGAGCGCCGCCAGCCAGTTCAGAAAGGCTTCATACTCATCATATCGCTTGCGGCCATAAAGGGCGCGGCCGAGGTGCCAGTCGGAGGTGTGGAGAATCTGCATGTTTGTCCTTTGGTGTTGGCAGTGCAGATAGAATTTGAAAGAATGAGAATTTTCCCCTGTGTCACTTCAAAAGGGCTCTGAATGCGGATAAGAAAATCTTTTCATCCGCGGCGGCGTCAAATTCCATCAGCCAGGTCTCAATGTACCGGGTATCGATGTCCTGGTTTTTCAGCAGTATGATTCTCACATCTTCCATGTCTCTGGGACGGCCGGAAAAAATTTTGTGGATGATCAGGTCTTCTACTCTCGCGAAAAAGACATCCTGTCCAAGGATAATTATATGGTTTGCCCTGTTGATGGCTTGCGATTCGTAGGGTGTAAATGAAAAGATGAAGTCCACCCTGATTCCCGTCGATTCGTCTATAGCGGGAAGAACCATGGTTTGTTGCACAAATGCTGCGACGTCTTCGGGGAGAGCTCTGAGGGGTATCCTTTTAATCGTTTGGAGAAGCGCATCGAGATGGTCAATGCCAACGCCGAGGGTAATGTCGACATCCCTGGTCAGGCGCGGTTCCCCGTAAAGAAGAACGGCCTGTCCGCCGATGATCATGTAAGGCAGGTTGCTTTCGTTCAGCGTTGCGCCTAATCGGGCAAGGATTTTGTCAAACATGAATTCAGTATCCTCGCAATCCGGACATCCACGTCAATGCCTTCCCATGGGTCTGAGGGAGGCAGGACGCCAAGGACAACCCCTTCCTTCCACATCGCTGTTAAAAGCTCAAAAGACTGCTCTACAGATCTTTTGGTTTCGCTTCTAATGAGGTCATCTTCGAATTTTCTCAATATGTGTGCGTTCCTTATCATTGTTTAATCTATACCACATATCTCCGGGCTTTGCCACCGATGGGTCCTTTGTTATTTTTATAGGTTACTATCTCTCTCGGTGCGGTCAATTCTCCTCCCGGTTGGCAATACTATGTATAAGGATGGCCAACCAGTCCAGGAACGTTTCGAACTCCTCGTATTCTTGCAGTTATAAAGGGCACTGCTGATGTGCCAGTCGGAGGTGTGGAAAAGCCTCATTTCTCTCCTTATTGAGTAATCTGACTGGAAGAATCAATTCCTATTTTCCGACTGCCAACAAGAATTAGTGGCTGTCCCCAAGTGCCTATTATCTAACATCATTTTAGAGCCTTATCACAGCAGAAATGTAATTTATCTCCAGAACCGCAAGGGCATAAGTCATATTCTCCAATGCCATTTCGATGACAATAATCCTTTAATTCCTGATAGCTCCGCCTTCGCCAAAGAGATAAAACGTCATCAGTGTAATTTTGATAATTCCATATAGCTGGGGTCATGTTGTTTGTCGGATTATTGGCCAAGAGTAATCCCATAAATTGATCACGGGCTCTTTGCAGTGTGGTAGATGGTATTGCTTTTTTTAAACCTGCGTTGACAGACATAGCGAATTCTTTATCAGGTCCGGATGAAAGTTGGTGGAAAATTTCTTTGCGCAATGACATGCCTTCGGGGCTATCCCTGAATGCCAGAATGGCCCTCATTGCAGTGGGGTTATTTGTTACAAATTCGGCAATGTTTGAATTATAAGTACCGGATAAAACATAACTCGCAACATTATCGACGGCTTCCACACCTGCTGAAATACTAAAAGCAGCTCCAGCCAAACTCTCCATACCAAATTCCAGTTTCGCGGAGGCTATTCCCAGATTCTGACAGGCTATGCCTATTTTTACGATATTTGCCAACCTTAAAACTGGAAACTTGTTCCACTGGGGCAAAGAAATCAATGATGTACCATCACTAATACCCAGTAATTTTCTTATGGAAGGCCTCAACAGCAGTCCCATAACCATTCTTGGAATATTAGGCTCATCAAGTTCGTTTATTGAAACAGTTTTCCTTTCGATTAATTTGATAATCTCATCGGCCTTCTTTTCTTGTCCAGGAAAGGGATGAATCTGATTCCGCAGAATCTCCTGAATAGCAAGCTTTTGTTTATCTGCATCACAAATTGTAAATTCGTACAGTTTGCCCCCCGTTATCGCTGATGAATCGGGATAAATAATTGCCGGCCAGCTTTCCCATTGAATAAATTGTAAACAATCATTTTCCACCAAATCCCGAAAAAAATCATCACCCAAAAGAATGTGTGCTCTGCCATGGGAGGACATCGGGGCATATACTTTGTCAAAACAAACCAAACCAACGATAAGATCATGCATAGCCGTAGACATATTAAGAGGAAGTTCTGATTCTGATAACCCATGCCCGATAGTAACTATTCTCGTCTTCCCCTCATCTCCTTCGATATTTAGAGTTCCGTAGGTCTTCCATGTACCAGGTGGATAAATATCAGATAATAGATGAGCGCTGACGATGTTCTTAGGTTTTATGAATTCGTAATCCTTCTCTTTATTCGGGGATGTACTTCGCGCGGATATGATTTCTTCGACAATTTGTATAGTCGATCGATGATCCGTGTGTGGTTCAGGCAGGTATCTGATAACCTTCAAGCTTGCAGGAATATCGGATATGGCCTTAGACGAAACAACAAAATGAGGTCCATCACCGAAAATGTTTTTCAGTTCGGCAGAATGTGATAGCAACTCAAGTACATAACGATCGCCAAAACTGTAGCCGATGAAAACTACAATACAATCGTTGAAAATATGTCGCATCAACTCTTTATAAGTTTCATCGGATAGTAATCCACCATAATCATCTGTGGTCATAATCACAGATTCAATGTTGCTTATGGATCCATGTATCTTACAGACGAAAGACCTTTTTGTGTTCAGTAGATCAATACAGCGTTGCAGGTCGGACCTTTGTGTTGTTTCTATACCCGGAAGGTTTTTTTCGAGTAATTCGTCGATATTGGTTGTTACGATGTAAAGCGGTTTAATGAAAAGAAGGTCATCAATGAATCTATTATAAACCGGGCTTGTAGACCTTGAAGAGGTAACGCATTTGGCTAATATGGTATAGTACCTTTTGCTGTTGATATTTTTACATTCTTGAAAAAACTCAGGATATTCCCCGTCCGAAAGTAGTTGTACCAGCAGTGCTTGGTTATTTCTGTATTTTATTTCGTATTTGCTAAATTCCCTTGCAATTATATCAGATAGTTCTTCCCATTTGGGGTAGCCACACCAGGAACTGGCCCCAGCTCCGACCCAGAAGAGAATTGGTTTCTTGTCCGATTGCGCTAAGTCGCACAATTCTCGAAGAAAATAAAATGTTTGTAGGTCGTTTCCATCAAGCATTTATTATAGATACTTCCCTTCTTATAAAAAGTATAGGGAAACTGGTTTTATGTGTCAATGAAATAAGGGACATTTGATTATCCCATACAATAAAGCTGGTTTCAAAGCACTAATTTCCAAATAAAAGGTTGCAGTGAGTAACGGAATCAGAAAATCAACACTTCAACAAGGAAGACATAAATGCCCCCTTAGCCAGAAAAATATCCGTGAAAACCTCAGATGTTTCATCCCGTACTCAATGAGCCGATAGGATAATCCGGCCTACCTCTTTGTATTTGAAGCACCGGATATTCTATCTTTTTAGTTGGACATCTCCTTCAGGTCGTTACCAATCCACTTCCTCTGGCAGGCGACAGAGAACCAAATGTTTTTGAAACAACTTATAGATTGCCAGTGAGGACGAGACTTCTTACAACATCCAGCAATTATTAACTTATTACTTGGACAGTCCTCATATTCAAAGACTTCTCGCCCCGCTTCCATTTCGTTCCGCCGATATCGCTTCCCACCCCGGCAGATAGGCGGTCAGCAGGCTCTTGAAGAGTTTGCCGTGATTGGGAACCTGCAGGTGGAGGAGTTCGTGGACGATGACATATTCTTGAAACGTTCTCGGTTCCTGAAGAAGATCGGTACTGAAACAGACCCGTCCTTTGCTTGAGCATGAGGCCCACTTCTTGGTCATTCTCTGGACACGAATCTGTGTCGGTTTCACCTTCATGGCGGCAGCCCAGCGTGCAACATCAGTCTTGAAGAGTTCTTTCGTTCGCGGGTTTTCCGCATTATCACTTGACGTATTCTTCATTTGCGTTCCAGCCTCAAGAGCTTCTCAACAATTCCCAGCATCAAATCCTTGCCGACGACAGGGAGCATCAGTTTGTACAGTTCCGCCTTGAGTTGCCGCAGTTCCGCAACGTTGTCCTTAAAATTCGGGAAGCGGAGAAAGGCGTTATTGACAATAGGGGCAAGGCTATCAAACCACTTCACGTTTTCCTGTTTAAGGAGCCAATAAATCGTGAACGTGTTGATGTCGAAACCTGTTTCTTTCTGTTGTCTCCGGGCTTCGAGAATCTCATTGATCAGTGCCGCTACTTTTTTCAGTGCTTCGAGTGCCGTTACCTGCCGATCATCGAAAGCCTCCTGTATGGCTTCCGCCCGTTCACCGATGGGTTTCAGATAGGGACTGTCGTCGCCTTCATCCGCCGCCGTTTTGATGATGCTGTTGATGAGATTAATCACCTTGGTGTTGCTTGATGTTTTGTTGTCTTTCAGCGCCTTCAGAGTCGTCTCATCGATCTTGACCGCCGGAGTTGCGGTCTCCAGACCGAAAGTCGCCGCCTTCTCCCTGACCAGTTGTTCCGTCTTTTTGGCGATGTCGCCGTAGAACCCCGTTTTCTTTCGGAAGGCATTGCGGACGACCTGATAGAGGATTGAGAGGAGGCCGAAGTTTTCGACATAATCCCGAAGATCGGGGGAGGGAGACAGTATCTCGTACAGCGTTTCCAGTTCTTTGAAAAGCTTGTAAAATTCCTCTCTCTTGCCCTGATCAACAAAGGCGTCTATTGCCCTTTCCACCATCTTGTCATCAACCTTGCCGCGGGTAAGTTCGAGGTACGGCCGGGCCTGTCCGGTCATCAATTCCATGAAGCGCGCCAGCAGAACATCCAAATTGTTGATCACGCCGTTGACGACATCGGAATCAAAGGCCAGGGCTTTTTCCAGTTTTTCGAAGATGCCTACGAAATCAACAACCAAGCCGCAGGGTTTCTTGATATCTCCTTCTGCCTCGTAGGGCCGGTTGACGCGGGCGATGGCCTGAAGCAGGACATGGTCGCGCATCGGTTTGTCCAGGTACATGCAATAGAGAATAGGAGCGTCAAATCCGGTAAGGAGTTTATCCGTGACGATGAAGATCTTTGGCAGGGAGTCGGGCTTCGGGAACAGCTTTCTGGCCTTCTTCTCCTCTTTCGCTGTCTGCTGGTGTTTGTAAACCAGGGGATATTTTTCGCTGTCATTGTGGGCTGCCGTATAAATGGTCGTTGAATATTCCGGCGGCAGGAGCTTGTCGAGGGCTTCTTTGTAAAGGGCGCAGGCCTCACGATCCACACCGACGACAAAGGCTTTGTAGCCGAGAGGTTCTACATTTTCACGAAAGTGCCGGGCAATGAAGGCCGCCACTTTCTCCACACGGTCTGCCGACTTGAGAAAGGTCTTGAGCTTTACCGCCCGGTCGAGGATCTTATTCAACTCCTCGACATCGCTGACGCCTTCCGCCTCAACAAGGTCCAGAAATTCTCTTTCCAGTTCCTCCCGGGGTACGCGAATTTCATTGGGGGCCAGCATATAGTTGAGGAAAAGCGTCGTGCCGTCCTCGATGGATTCGGCAACGGAATATTTATCCAGATAGCCTTTGTCATCTTCTTTTCCAAAGATTTTAAAAGTTCCCTTGCCATAGGCCGTTTTATCGATGGGCGTGCCCGTAAACCCGATCAGGGTCGCCTGCGGCAGGGCGGCGAGCAGGAAGTTGCCCAGATCTCCCCCGACAGACCGGTGCGCCTCATCGAGCATGACGATGACATTGGCACGGGTGCAGATGTTCTTGGGAATCCCGTCAAACTTGTGGATCATGGAAATAATCAGCCCCCGGAAGTCGGCCCTGAGGAGTTGCCGCAGGCGAACCTTGCTGGTGGCCTGTTCGATGCTGATGGCATGGGACTGCATCTCGCCGAGAATCCTCTCCACCCAGCCGGAAAGCTGGCCTTCCAGTTCATTGCGGTCGATCATCAGGATAACCGTCGCCTTCCTGGAAATCTCCTTATTTTCGAGAATCTGCCGCGCCGCCGTGATCATGGTGAAGGTCTTGCCCGATCCCTGGGTATGCCATATCAGGCCTGTTTTTTTGCTCTCGTCGGCGCAGCGCTGAACGATTTTATCGATCGCCCGGGTCTGGTGCTGACGAAGTATCGTTTTCTGGAGCTCGTCATCTTTGACATAGAACAAAATCCATTCCCTCAGCATTTTGAGGAAACGATCCTGATCAAAGAAACGCTTCACCTTCTTTTCATAATTTCCCTTTTCCTCGTCCTTCCAGTTGAAGATATTTTTCCGGCTGAGATTCCAGGTGGGGCCATAGAAAAAATCGACCAGATGGGTCATATCGAAGACCTGCGGGGCAGTAAGCATTTCCGGGGTCTCCCGGTGATACCGCCGGATCTGGATGAGCGCCTCTTCCATGCCGTTGGCCTTTTTCGCGCTCTTGGTTTCCACGATGGCCACGGGAATCCCATTGATGAGAAACATGATGTCCGCCCGGTTTGGCTTTTGGCCGTTTGTATACTGCCATTCGTCAGTCACCTGAAACAGGTTGCGTCCGGCGCAGGTAAAATCAACAACCGTCACGTTGCGGCGCCGCTTTTCGTTTTCATCGTAAATGGCCTGCTCCCCCCGGAGCCAGGACAAGATTTCCGCATTCCCCTCGATATTGTTCCGCACGGCTTCCATGCGGTGAATGATGTCATCCACATTTTCGCGGCTTACCAATCCCGGATTCAGTTCCAGCAGCTTTTCTTCGAGGACCCGGTAGAACAGCGTTCCGCTTTCCCCTTTTCTCAGGGAAAGGGCATCCTCCTTGGGAACGATTTTCCAGCCGATTTCCTCCGCATATTTGATGATCGGATCCTGCACGGTCGGTTTTTCGGTGCCTATGGTCGGCGGCATTCTTTCTCCTTTTTCAAATATTATCCCTGTTGATCAGGTTTACGATGACCTTGGCAATGATGTCTTTGTCTTCGGACCGGCTTTCCGCAATCATGAGGGTCAGAGCCACGAGGGCATTGTCGCCTATTCGCTTGCGGCCGTCGCCGGCATAAAGAATCCCGCCGGCATCCAGAAACCAGAGGAACAGAAAAGCCCCGATGCGCTTGTTGCCGTCAATGAAAGAGTGATTCTTGACTACAAAATAGAGGAGGTGGGCAGCTTTTTCTTCAATGCTGGGATAGAGATCTTTGCCGCCAAAGGTCTGGTAGATCGCGCCCAGGGAACCTTGAAACGATTGATCCTTTTCCCGTCCGAATAATGCCACGGATTGTCCTTTTTTCCTCGACTGCTCCCCAAGTTTGTCGATGGCTCTCCGCGCCGCTTCGTAGGTCAGAAAAAAAGGAGTCTTTTTCGTCGTATGTCTGATCTTTAACTGTTGGTGATCGTACTGATCCAGGAGCGATAGGGCATAGGAGTACTCCGTGATCACCTGGAGAAGCCCTGTGGCTTCATCGCGGGCCAGCTCCCGGCCTTCCATGACCCGCTGCATCAGGCTGACTGTCTTCTGCAATTCAAGCAGGCGGGCGTTCTGCTCCTGCAGCCGCTTTTCGTTAATGGAATAACCCTTCAGGATATGATCTTTCAGGACCTGGGAAGCCCAGATGCGAAATTGAGTGCCCCGTTGCGATTTAACACGATATCCGACAGAGATGATGACATCGAGATTGTAATATTCGACTTGGTATGATTTTCCGTCAGCGGCAGTTGTCCGGAAATTCCGGACAACTGCATTTTCTATCAATTCACCTTCCTTAAAAAGGTTTCTGATATGTTCTGAAATGGTTCTCTTGTTCTTATCGAATAATTGTCCCACCTGCGCCTGGGATAGCCAGACAGTTTCTTCTTGCAGCTTGACGTCAAGGGCAGCCTTGCCGTCCTTGGTACGATAGATGACTATTTCGCCTCTGGATTCTTCATTCATGTGCTCACCTCGGATACATCAATATCCAGATCCTTCACCCGAATCTCGCCCATCATCAGCTTGTTCAGTATGGTTTTGAAAAGGTCTTGCAGAGTAGATTTTTTAGCTGTGTGGATCTCGCTCTTCTGGTCGATAGTCAAAAATAATTCTGCCATCTCTTGCTGCTCAGTTAACAAAGGGAAGGGGATCATAAATTCCTGTAAAAGATTCACAGGAATCCTCTGCCGTCCTGTTGCACCTTCCATTTTACCAGCGAGCAGTTTACGGACATCATCTTTTAAGAGATAGTAATACAGTAAATATCTGTCGCTTATTCCGGGTTTCTCCTTGATCGGAATTACTTCTGTTGTCGCGACTCCAAAACCATTAGGCAACCCAGTAACAATGCATTGCTTGCCATTTTCAAAACATGGGGTTATTTTCGCTAAGAGAATATCGCCATCTTCAATATATGTACCGCTTGAAATTTCAGTGACTTTCTTGAATTTAAACTTGCCTGAATGTGGCAAGTCAATGGGTATCAAATCCATTGCAATGAAAGGTAAGTGATCATAGTTAGAGTATATTATCTCCTTCGGTTTTTTGGTAAAATCGTATACTTTCCCTATCGGTACAACGTCCCAACTCTCCGGCATTGGCCCGATCTCCGTCTTTTTCGTCTTTTCTCCACGTAGGCCGTGAGTAAAGACATGGTGCAGGGTGGATTTTTTCAATTCCCGTGCCTTCTCGATAATGGATTCCTGAATTTCGATTGCTTCTTGGATCTTGAAGAGAATAGCGGCAATTTTTTTTTGTTCAGTAAGATGGGGTAGCCATACTTGAAATTCAGAAATTGCTTCTTTATTAATGCTTTTAAATGTCGTACCTGTCCCGTAATTTTCCAGTTGTTTTCTATTTTCAAGAAGATAAAAAAATAAAAACCAATAGAAGCTTAACCTATTACATCGAATAGCCACCAAACCTCTACCTATACAACACTCTTCTTTACAAAGATTTACATCACCAACAGGTGCTCTTACTGATAATAAAATATCGTTTTTTTTAGCCACTCTAATTGGCGCTGAACACCATTGCCTTACAGTTGGAGATATAAATCCAAAATCAGCTTTCCCTTGAAAAAATGGCAATCCCTTACCATTTGAGTTGTACACCTCCGAAGGTGGCGACTGGCCCATTATAATCTCAGCCACATCACTATCGCCGAGCTTTTGCATTGATTCAATGATCACTTTTTCAACCCCATCTTTCTGAATATCTCTCCTAATCGGTTATCAACTGTGACGGCCTTCGTATTTAACATAATCAATTCTTCCAGAATTTCCGGTATCGGCCGATAGGTTTCTCCTTCATTAATATCTACATACCTTAATGGCGACAGGTTGAAATCATTTTCCGCAGCCTCTGCGGTTGTGATGACCTTGACGAACTTCTCGATATCTTCCCCTTTGATGAAGGCATTGGCGACCTTGCGGATGTTTTCATCGGGGATATAGTTCTTGGGCCGGCCTTTCTTGAATTCCCGGCCGGCGTTGACCAGGATGATTTTCCCCTGCCGCGCCAGTGACTTTGCCTTGTTGAAGAAGATGATGATTCCGGCTGCGGTCGTGTTATAGAAAAGGTTGTCAGGCAGGAGGATAACGCCTTCAATCCAGTCGCGCTCGACAAACCACTGGCGGATTTTCTTTTCCCGGTCTTCGCTCTTGCTGCCGCTGCCCCGCGTGACGGCCCCCGTATCGAGGACGATGGCGGCGCGGCCGTGAGTATTCAGTGATGCGGCCGCATGCTGAAGCCAGGCCCAGTCGGCCTTGCCGGTGGTAACGCCGCCCTGGGACTCAAACCGATCAAAGGGATCATTTTCGTAAACGGCCTGATCGAAGGGCTGGTTCCACATGGGATTAGCCACAACGATGTCGAATTTCTTCAGGCTGGAATCGGAGTCCTTAAATTTCGGATTCGTCATGGAGTTGCCGCGGACGATCTCGCCTTCCATGTCATGGACTACCATGTTCATCCGGGCGATGGCGTAACTGGACCCCGTCAGTTCCTGCCCGTAGAGTTTCAGGGGGCGCTGAATCTTGATTTCCCGTTCCTGGAGAGCCAATTCGCACTTGATGAGCAGTCCGGCAGAGCCGCAGGCATAATCGTATACTTCTTCTCCCTGGCGG
>JBAZOY010000034.1:0-26703 GCA_041648505.1 Syntrophales bacterium
TAAGAAAAGAAACAGCATAACAATAATCATCCTTTTCATATCATCACCTTCTTTGCTTATTTACTATCGGGAATTTAATAAAATGAGCGCTACCCTGTTCACCCGACAAATTATTAAAGTCTGCCTTCCTGTCTCAATCTGGCGAGTAAATTCTGAATAGTCGGCAATACTGCTAATGCCGCCTTTTCTCCTTCCATAATAGCTTCATTTCTCTTTTCAAAACCGGCTGATCCGATATAACCGACTTTGGGCTTTATAACAACATCGGCCCGGGAAATTTGCGCGGCAGCAAGTTTTGCATAGGTGATGTTTATGGACTGCAAGATGGTATCTATAGTACCTACCGGCGGTTTTGTATCAAGATCTGCCGAAATATCAACAGCGATAATAAAATCGGCGCCGAATCTTTTGGCAGCATCGACTGCAACGGGGCTTACCACGCCCCCGTCCACATACATCTTGTCTGCAAACTTTGGCGGCCTAAAGACACCGGGGATAGAGCAGCTTGCGCGAACGGCTTTGCCGGTGTTGCCCTGAGCGAAGATAGTTTCTTCACCGCTGGGAATGGCGGTGGAAACCGCGTAAAAGGGAATTCTGAATTTTTCGATGGGGGTGTTTTGCACTATTTTATTTACAAAATCCTCAAGTTTTTCTCCCTTGATAAAACCATTGTCGGGAATCATAAGATCGACGATATCGGCTTTCTCAATTGTCAGGGCTATCTTTTGAAGCTGAAAGGCATTTAAGCCATATGCATACAAACTGCCGACAAAACTTCCTGCACTGGTTCCCATGATCATATGTATGGGGATCCGGTTTGCCTCCAATATCTTCAGAACGCCGATATGCGCAAAACCCCTTGATGCGCCGGCACCGAGCACCAGGGCGATCTTGGCCGGCTTGACGGGCGTAACCGGTGGTCGGATAGTCTCTACGGCCACGGGTGTGCATGAAGCCATAACCATTAGCAAAATAAGCAGGTAAACACACGCTCTTAAAGTTTTCATGCAATTAATCTTCATACGTTGGAACGAAAGGTAATGGTATCACCATCCTTGATGATATGCTCTTTGCCTCCGTCCGCTCATACTCTTTTAAAATGGGTATCCAACGCCTTACTATAACTATTGGGGAATATTTCATCAGGTACCTCCTTATGGCTTATGTATTATACCAGAAGAGTTATCTTAATTAACGGGCATTAACAGTTTTGTCCCTACTTATCTCCCATACCATTCATGTTATTTATGATGCGGTTGTTAGCCTGTTTCTTCTCTCCGCCTGGCTCTAGAGATAAACGTCAGGATATCCTTATCCAGCATCAGTGGCAATAACTGCTCTATTTCTTTATCCTTAAAATTCCACCACTTTAGGTCCAATAGTTGTTCAATAATAGTCGGCTCATCGAATCTTTTTCTTACCAACCGAGCAGGATTACCGGCATAGATTGCGTATGGTTCTATATCTTTGGTGACTACAGCACGTGCACCGACGACAGCCCCATCTCCTATTTTTACGCCAGACATAATTACGGCTTCAGTGCCTATCCAAACATCATTTCCGATTATCACGTCACCTTTCGTTTTAGGATGCCCCATGATTTGCCGCCCACTTTCCCACAACACATTAAAAGGATATGTTGTTACCCAATCTACCCTGTGTTCTCCCCCCAAAAATATCTTAACTCCTGGTGCTATTGAGCAAAATGCGCCGATTTTAAAGGTGGCTCCTTCATCCCACGTGCAAATATCCGGGTCACCATACGTACCGCGGCCAATCTCATAATGAGGATATTTTTCATGTAATTTTCTGAATCTCTTAGAACGTCGCCCAGTGATAACTTGTTTAAATGATTTTAATATTTTCATTATAGTTAACTGCTGTAAGTCAATGATCAAACATGGCGCTTCCCAAGCCACGAATAGAGCTGCTAACACTCAGATTTATTTTTCCTAGGGCCGTCAAATCCGATAAATTCTCTTATAGCATTTCCTGCAATTTGGAGATGGCCTGTTCAAGGTTTTCCGGCTTTGGGCCCCCGGCCTGGGCCATATCCGGCCTCCCGCCGCCGTTTCCTCCCACGAGGGGTGCTATTTCTTTTATTATCTTTCCGGCATGATAGCGGTCAGTCAAATCCCTGGTCACCAGACAGAGAAGCATGGCTTTACCCTCCGTCCTGCTGCCGAGGAGGATGATGCCGGATTGTATCCTGTCCCTCAGTTTGTCACCAAAGTCCCGCAGTGTTTTTACATCCGGCGCTTCAACCAGGGTAGCGAGGACGGAGATGCCTTTGATCTCTCTGACATTGCTTAAAAGATCAGTCGAATCTTTCGCCGCCAGTTTAGCTTTGAGTGTTTCTATCTCCTTCTCAAGGCTTTTCTGGTATCCAAGGAGTTTCTCCGTTCTGTCCGTTAGGTCGAAGAGATTGACCTTTAAGAGACCGGCCGCCTTTTTCAGTTCGCTTTCCATATTGCGAACGTATCTTATAGCTTCTTTCCCTGTAACGGCCTCAATACGTCTTACCCCCGCAGCGACAGATGATTCATGGATTATCTTCAGGAGGCCGATATCGCCGGTCCTGGAAACATGGGTTCCTCCGCACAGTTCCATGCTGATAGCGCCCATTTTTACAACCCTGACATTTTGTCCGTATTTCTCACCAAAGACTGCCGTAGCACCCATTTTTATGGCCTCACCAATGGGTAAAACATCGGTGCTTACCGGGATGTTTTGTCTGATGTAGGCGTTAGCCGTGGTTTCTACGCGTTCCAGTTCGTCGTCTTCAATCTTTGAAAAGTGTGTAAAATCGAAACGAAGACGCTCCGGGCTGACAAGGGAACCGGACTGTTTGACATGATCCCCGAGAATTTTTTTCAGGGCTGCCTGAAGGATATGTGTGCCGGAGTGATTGGCTTCCATTGCCCTTCTCTTTTCTGCATCAACAAGCAGTGAAACAACATCTCCTACTTTAGCTTCTCCTTTTGTAACCTTTCCGATATGGATAAGTAAGTCATCAAGCGGTTTCATGGTATCCGATACGTTAAAACAAAATGCGTCCCCCTCTATACATCCGGTGTCTCCCACCTGTCCGCCGCTTTCACCATAAAAAGTGGTCTTTTCAACAATGATCTCGGCATTTTCCCCTTCTGTTATCGCTTCTGCCGGTTGTTCCCCTTTCATAATGGCTATGATGCGCGAATTTCCTTCTGTAATCCCTTCATAACCGACGAATGTGGAACTGATGCCGCTGTTTACGAGTTTCAGATAATGTTCCGCCGTGGCCTCTTCACCGCTGCCCTTCCATGATTCCCTCGCCTTTTCCCGCTGGGTCTTCATTGCCCTGTTAAATCCCTCCATGTCAACGGAGAGACCATCCTCCCGGACAATATCCAGAGTAAGATCGGTGGGAAACCCGTAGGTATCGTAAAGTTTGAAAGCTACATCACCGGGGATAGTCTCCTGTCCCGCTTTTTTCAGTGATGTTACTTCCTCCTGGAGAATCTTCAAGCCGGCATCGAGGGTTTCCGTGAAACGCTGCTCCTCGTTTGCCACCACCTTCCTGATGAAGGAATTCTTGTCGGCGAGGTCGGGATAGGCATCTTTCATCACTTCAATCACTACCTGCACAACCTCATGGAGAAACGGCTGGTTGAGGTTAATAAGCTTCCCGTGGCGTGCCGCCCGCCGGAGTATCCTCCTTAACACGTAGCCTCTTCCCTCATTGCTGGGTAGAACGCCATCGCCTACGAGAAAGGTAAGCGCCCGGCTATGATCGGCGATGATCCTGATGGATATATCGTCTTTTTCCCTTGTTCCGTAACTTTTTCCGCTTATATTTTCCACGAATCGAATAATATTGTGGAATAGATCGGTATCGTAATTGCTTGCGACGCCCTGGACAACCGAGGTCAGGCGTTCAAGACCCATTCCCGTATCGATATTAATATTCGGCAGGGGTGTCGTTTTACCGGATGAATCCCGGTTGAACTGGGTAAAGACAAGATTCCAGAGCTCGAGGTAACGGTCGCAATCGCAGTCAATGTTACACGACGGTTTGCCGCATCCCGCTCCTTCTCCCTGATCGTAGATGATCTCGGAGCAGGGACCGCAGGGGCCGGTCTCCCCCATCATCCAGAAGTTGGTCTTTTCCCCCATGCGCACAATACGTTCGGGAGCAATCTTGATTTTTTTATGCCAGACGGCAAATGCCTCCTCATCGTCCCTGTAAACGGTTACCCAGAGTTTCTCCTTTGGAAGACCCACGATCTCGGTAAGGTACTCCCACCCCCAGGTGATGGCCTCTTCTTTCCCGTAATCGCCGAAGGAAAAATTTCCTAACATCTCAAAGAATGTGTGATGACGTGATGTCATCCCTACATTTTCCAGATCATTGTGTTTACCTCCTGCCCTGGCGCATTTCTGGACGGTAACCGCCTTCTTGTATGGGCGCTCCTCCCGGTCCAGGAAACAGTTCTTAAACTGCACCATCCCTGCGTTTGTAAAAAGGAGCGAAGGATCGTCTTTCGGGACGAGGGATGAACTCAAGACCCTTGTATGGGACTTTTCCTCAAAGTATCTTAAAAAACTCTCCCTGATCTCACTCGCTCTCATCATAGGATCAATATTCCTTTCCTTCTCTTTCTAACATTTCAAAAAACATCCCGGCAGGAAAACCTCTCATCAGCAGGTTCTGCCTCAATCTTCTGATCTCTTTATCATTCAGGTCGGCAATCATCCGGCCTTTTGCCCTTTTATCGATAAGTCTCCCGATGGCCTCCCTCTCGGAGATCTCTTCTCTGGCCGCATCAATTGCCTCTCCAATCGACTCTCCGGAAATTCCCTTTTTTCTGAGGCTCATCTCGATCCTTAGATTTCCGAGGAGCCTGTTTACCGCGAGGCTGCGAGCCCAATTTGTGGCGAAGGAATTGTCGTCCAGATATTTCCGTTCGAGGAGATAAACTGTAACACTGTCTATAACGTGGTCGTCAAAACCTCTCTCTTTCAGCTTTGCCCGTAATTCCATCTTACTTCTCGCCCGCAGCGAAAGGAGACGAAGGGCCCTCTGCTTCGCCCTTTTAAGAAGGTGGTCATCCTCCATCCGTAATTTTTTATCCTATGTCTTTTGGTTTTCCTGCTGGTTCTACATGTTTTGGTTTGAGTCCAACCTTCTCCCGCACCGTCTCTTCGATCTCCTTTAAGGTATCTTTATTTTCCTTGAGGAATACCCTGGTATTATCTCTTCCCTGACCGAGTCTCTCACCTTTGTAGGAATACCATGCACCGCTTTTTTCCACGATCCCTTTTTCCACGGCAAGATCAAGGATATCGCCTTCTTTCGAGATGCCCTCTCCGAAGATAACGTCAAATTCAGTCTCTCTGAAGGGTGGCGCCAGTTTGTTCTTTACCACTTTGACTTTTGTCCGCATGCCGATGACTTCCTGTCCTGATTTGATGGGACTTATCTTCCTGATGTCGAGGCGCATGCTGGAATAAAATTTGAGTGCATTCCCACCTGTTGTTGTCTCCGGGGAGCCGAAGAAGACCCCTATCTTCATCCGCAATTGATTAATAAAGATTACCGAAGTTTTGGACTTACTGATACTGGCTGTAAGTTTGCGAAGTGCCTGGGACATCAATCTTGCCTGGAGCCCCATCTGGGCATCTCCCATATCCCCTTCGAGTTCTGCTTTGGGCACAAGAGCAGCTACGGAGTCAATGACAAGAACATCCAGAGCCCCGCTCCTTACAAGGGTTTCAGCGATCTCGAGTGCCTGTTCGCCCGTGTCGGGCTGAGAGATGAGGAGGTCGTCCGTATTCACCCCGATCTTCCTTGCGTAGCCGACATCCAGGGCATGCTCGGCATCAATAAAGGCGGCCATACCGTTCTGTTTCTGTGCCTCGGCAACTATGTGTAGAGCCAGGGTGGTCTTGCCACCGGATTCAGGGCCAAATATTTCTATGACCCTTCCCCGGGGAATCCCTCCCGTACCGAGGGCGGCATCAAGACTGAGTGAGCCGGTGGGTATCACCGGGACATCTGAAATCTGTTCTCCGCCACCCAGCCTCATGATGGAACCTTTTCCAAACTGCCGTTCAATTTGGGTGATGGCAAGCTCCAACGTCTTTTCTCTATCCAGATCTAATCCCATAATCACCTCCTCCATCTCTTGATAAATATGATTTATACTCCTTGAAAGGGGAACCATGCCAGCTTTGTATAAATGGCGCCCTTTGGTGTCAGGTCGCTCTTTAAAAGGGTAAGGCCATCGGCTTGAAACTGTCCGGCAACATAATTTTCTTTTTCTTCCACAACCTTGGCCAGGCCTGTCAGCCCTTTCGGTGATTTAATTCTGCCCATTGTTAAATGCGGACGGAAAGACCGCGCCTCCTTTTTAAAACCACAATCCTGAAAACCATAGTCCATGGTCTCCTGGAGTTTTATGAGCGGCGCCACGTCGCCATTTATCCCGAGCCAGATTATGCGAGGCCGCATTATACTCGGGAATACTCCAATGGTTCTGACATTCAAAGAAAGCGGCTTAACATTGGCAAGACTCCTTTCAACCACGCGGCTGAGATTTGCTACGTCATCTCCGGAAATATTACCAAAAAATTTCAGCGTCAGATGTATCCCTTCCGGTCTTCCCCAGCTGATAATCCCTTGGATGGTCTTTTTCAGGAGTTTCTGAATATCGGTGATTTTGATCAGGATCTCTCCAGGCAGCTCAACGGCAAGAAATGACCTTGTCGTCTTTTCTTCAGTCATTTCTGGTCTCTCCGGTGAGGTATCTCTTGAGCATCATGAGCGCCGACTGGGAAGAGATAATCTTGGTCTTTCTCCTGCCCCACCGGTAAAAAAAACGGTGGCAGATGCTCTTTTTGTCGTCTGCGAGAGCAATAAAAACGGTGCCTACCGGTTTTTCCTCCGTTCCTCCTGTGGGACCTGCAATCCCGGTTACAGCCAGGCCCAGATCCGTCTTCCCCAGTTTCCTCACCCCTTCCGCCATGAGGAGTGCCGTCTGTTCACTCACCGCGCCAAATTCACGCAAAACATGCTCAGGAACCCCGAGAAGTTCGGTCTTGGATGTATTGCTGTAAGTAACCACTCCTCTTTCTAGAAAGGCAGAGCTTCCCGGCACGTCCGTAAGGCGGTCGGTAATCAGCCCGCCGGTACATGATTCGGCCACGGCAAGGGTCAGTTTCTTATCTGTGAGAAATGAGGCAATAACCCCTTCGATGGTATCTTGATCATAGGCAAAGATGTAATTCTGAAGTCTGCTTTTGACATGATCTTCTGCCTTGCTGATCCTCTCCTTTGCTTCTGCATCGGTGGTATGCCTTGATATGAGGACAATGTAGTTTTCCGGAAAGTTAGGGTAGAACCCGATGCTCACCCCCAGGCCGGCGAAATCGACATCGGCCAGTGCCTGATCTACAGCTGCCTCAGCGATGCCGAACAGCTTGATGGTTTTAGTTTTAATATACTGCGCCGTCTCTGTTGATTCTCTCCTGAGGATGGGGATTACGCCCTCCGGCAGCATCCTTTTGACTTCAGCAGGGACGCCCGGAATGACGGTAACGATCCTGCCATTTCTCTTCAGGGAGAATCCCCATGCTGTCCCTGTGGGATTACATATTGCCTCGGCGCCTTCAGGGAATACGGCCTGTTTGGCGTTGTTCTGCGTCCATTTGATGCGGTGTTTTTCAAAGATGTCCTTTATATGTTTGAGGATATTCTCATCGGTGTAGAGCTTGAGATCAAAGGCCATGGCAATGGCCGCCGTGGTAATGTCGTCGGCCGTGGGACCAAGACCGCCGGTTACGATCAGGGCATCGGAAATACCTATAATCCAGTCCAGACCATTCCTGATGGTGTTTTCATCATCACCGACAGACATCATTGCCGATACTTGCCATCCCTGGGCATTCAATTCCCGGGCAATGAAAGAGGAATTCGTATCCTTTGTTCTTCCGCTGGTTAACTCATTACCAACAGTCAGTATACCGACTTTCACTTAAAAATTCCTTCCGGACTCTTTTTTCCTGTGAGAGATTATAACATTTCTTGAGTTCTTTCGAAACAGTTTTTCGAAACCGGCTTTATCTATCTACTTTGGGGGTTGTTTAATTCTTGATATTTAGACCATAAAATGGTAATTGTACATCTGATATCCAAACAGAATGGAGGGTATTATGAAAAGATTATTTCCCCTCTTTTTCTTGTTACCGATTCTGCCCTTCTTGCTTGGTATGGGTTCCCTTACTGGGGGAGACTCTTCCGGGAAAATTCCTGTACCGGAAAAAAATTTTACCGCCACATTTGTTGATCAGATGGATGTCATGACTGAATGCAGCAGTGTCAGCATCGAGGGGGAGACATTTGTAGAGGGAAAGATAGGCGATGGTACCTTTACCATTTCCTTTGATAATATTAACTATGTGTTATTCTTATTTAAAGACGGCAGCCTGAAAGGCATTGTGAAACTCCATGATGGTAAAACCGTGGAGCTGGTTTTGAACAAAAACCATAAGGCCTATGGCCGTACTAAGTATGGCGCATTCCATATAAAACTGCCGGACCTCAAGAAGATAATTATCGGCAGCAGTCCCCAGATACTGGACTGATAAGCAACTGAATATACTTGAGATCATTTATGTTAATGCTCACCCATACCTGGATCCTGAAAGAATTTCTTGGTAGAGGTCGGTTAAGCTCTGATGTACTTGATCTGTTCGTCTACAATATCTCTCCCGATATTCTTCCCTTTCATAAGGCAATCACATCAAATATGACTCACGGGATACCGAGGTTTCTCAGACTTCCCAATCAATATAAGAAGGCTGCTTTTGTCCTGTTCCACCTTCTCGTAGACGACATTGCTCACCACGGAAAGATCGGCAAGACAGCGGTCAGGAATTTCAATCCGAATTCTGATGGATACACATATGTCAAAGGCAAACCTTTAATTAGGCCTATAATGGATTTTTACAAAAGCATCGGCAGAGAGATTGACTACAGCCATGCTGCCTATCAATCCCATTTAATTATTGAAATGACCTTCGACCTTGCACTTCATCAGGGGATGGGGAGCGACAACCTGGTGCCGCTTTTTTGTGATGCGCTGGAATACACTGTTCAGAACAAGATAGAAGAGTTTGGCGAAGTCCAAGCCTGGCTTTTGAATATTAGCGAGGAAATCATTGCTGATGCTATTCGGCAGGGCAAACATACCTGTTCCCGGGACAGGATGAGCCGGTTCATGAATGTAGAAGGACGGGTCGGTTTATATCTGGACAGGTTCGGCCTTGATCGCAATGATGATTCTACCCGGGCGGGGATTAGAAATCTTCTAAATTGCGGAATGGCACTGGTCAGTGATTATGAAGACTTTCTATATCCGACCATAAAGGAGATTAGAAACTCGCCTTTTGCTGAATATCTATAGCGCTTTCTTAACAAAACCGGAACGGATACACCTGGTACACACCCTAACACGTTTTACTGACCCCGTTTTATTATCCACGCAACGTATTTTCTGAAGATTGGGATACCATACCCTTTTTGTTTTGTTATTAGCATGGCTGACATTATTACCCCGAAGAGGTTTTTTGCCACATACCTCACACATTCTTGACATATTCATACACCTTTCGAAAATGACTTGCCGCTTTTTAGAACATAATAGTAAATTTTACAAGTGTTTTTTAGTTTTTCATGGAAATAGGCTGTCCTGTAGCTTCAAGGACGCGCATCCAGAGGTTACCTTCCGGTTCAACTTTATTGCCTGAAGTAACCATCTTGAGAGGAATGTGGACATATTCGTCCTTCATTAACCCCACCAGCATCCCTGTTTTTCCTGCCATTCCTGCATGAACAGCATACTGCCCAAGGGAACCGCAATAGATGCTGTCGCTGGCATTGGCAGGGACACTGCGAATCATATAGCTCGGGTCTATATACTTGAGATTTATTTCCATCCCTAATTTCTTGAAATGGCCCTCTATTTTCTTTTTCAAGAAGTTACCTATATCGAGGAGTTTTATATTGCCTGAAGCATCAGTTTCAACAGGCTCTTTTCTTTCCCGGCGAATAAGTTCCTGACCGGCACCTTCGGCGACAATGATCACAGTATGGCCTCTTTCCTTGAGACGTTGTTCGAGTACCCTGAGAAGTCCTTTTTCTCCTTCCAGGTCGAAAGGCAACTCCGGGATAAGAACGAAGTTGACGTCACTCTGCGCCAGAGCGGCATCGGCTGCGATATGTCCCGATAGCCTGCCCATAATCTTGATCAGACCGATCCCCATAGGAGCGCCTTTTGCCTCTACGTGAGCGCACCGTATGGCCTTTACTACTTCAGATATGGCAGTATCAAAACCAAAAGACTTCTGGATAAGATTCAGGTCATTGTCAATTGTTTTCGGAATTCCGATGACGGCGATGCTCAGATTTCTTTTTGTTATTTCTTCGGTGAGGTATTCAGCCGCCCTCATGGTTCCATCTCCGCCGATGCAGAAAAAAAGACAAATATTCATACGTCTCAGAGCATCTACCATCTTACCGGTATCCTGTCTTCCCCTGGAGGAGGAGAGGATACTTCCCCCCGCGCCGAGTATGTCCTTGACGGTTTCCGGTATAAGTTCACATATATCATGCCCGTATTCGGGGATCAATCCCTGAAAACCGTACCTGATACCGAGAATATTTTTCACCCCGTAACGGTGGTAGAGTTCCATGACCACCGCCCTTATGACATCATTGATACCCGGGCAGAGACCGCCGCAGGTGACGATAGCCGCCTTGGCCTTGGAGGGATCAAAAAATATCTTCTTCCTTGGTCCTGCCACTTCAACAGAAAGGGGTATACCATCCGGATCCTTTAAATCGTTGTAATGTTCAAGATAGCTGTTGAAAAGAATACGCTTTTCCTCCGGGGTAAAATAGCGGACACTGACCGGAGAGATGATGGTCGGCTCCCCCAGGTGTTGAATGTTAAAATCATATTTACCCTGGTCCATTGGCTCCTCCATTAATCAGCAAATTTGCTGATTGATCTTTTATATTATCTGACGAGATAACATGAATTCCTGTTCGCATGAGAAGGGCTGTGGTGACACCCATTCCCTCCACAATAACATCGTGTTGATAAATGGAACATACACCACAGGAGGGGCTCATCTCCTTCATGATTGCCTTCTTAACTTTCATAAGCTTTGCTATTCTTATGACCTCTTCGGCACCTTTTAAAAAATGGTGCGTTACCTCCCTGTTGTTTGCGTCACAGACTTTTGCACGTTCATCGAGAACGTCAATTCCCTGGCCGCCTACGATCTGTGCCGGAGGACGTGGTGTTGGTAAGCCACCAAGTTGTTCGGGACAGAGGGGAATAAATATACCTTCATGAGCCATGGCCAGCATTTTTTTATCCGGAGAGGTTTTCCCGTCATACCTGCATTTTATTCCGAGAAGACAGGCACTGACGATAATCATGATTCAGAACCCTTTCAGAGGCGGGTTATGCAATGCTGATTCATAAGTCCGATCAGTATCTGTGATACGGACATGCCGACCGATTACCTTGATTCTTCCTTCAGCGTAGAATTGAATAGCTTGAGGATATATCCTGTGTTCTTCCTTTAATATCCTTGCTGCAAGACTTTCTTCCGTGTCATTATCATAGACGGGCACAGCAGCCTGAATGATAATGGGCCCTGTGTCGACACCACTGTCCACAAAATGAACCGTACACCCGGAAAATTTTACACCATATTCTAAGGCCTTCTGCTGGACATGGACTCCGGGGAAGGCAGGGAGGAGGGCGGGGTGGATATTCATAATTTTCATGGGAAAAGCGTTCAAAAATACAGCGGTAATTACTCTCATGAATCCTGCCAGAACGACGAGTTCCACTGCATGACCTCTAAGGACTTCAATTACTTTCCGGTCAAAATCTTCTCTGTTCCCGAAATCGTTATGACTGACAACAAGGTTGGGAATCCCGTGCTTTTTCGATCTTTCAAGGGCATAGGCATCAGGTTTATTACTGACAACGATTTTGATCTCTGCATCCAGCAGTGCCTTTTCGATATTATCGATAATTGACTGCAGGTTTGAGCCGCTTCCCGAGACCAGGATACCTATACTTAATTTTTTTCTCATACCGGGACCTTGACAAAGCTCTCACGCATTAGACAAAGGACACGTTGGGTTGATCATCCGTTCTTTTTTCTATGACGGCAATGGGGTAGGCCTGTTCACCTAATTGTTCGAGGCGTTCCAATACATCCGGCAATTCCTTTTCCGGTACAACAATCATCATGCCTATACCCATGTTAAAGACCCTGAACATCTCCAGATCGGAAATATTTCCCATTTTCTGGATAATCTTAAAAATAGGAGGTATATCCCAACTCCCTTTTGTAACCATAGCACAACATGGATCGGGAATGATACGCGGGATATTATCTATAAATCCGCCACCGGTAATATGCACTATACCTTTAATGGTAAAGTTCTTAATCAGATTTAGTAATGATTTTACGTAAATTCTGGTGGGCCTGAGGAGTTCCAGACCAAGGGGGGAATCGAGACCGTCTATTCTGTCGTCAATGCTGAGTTTCCCTTCTTCAAATAATATCTTTCTTACGAGAGAAAACCCATTACTGTGAACGCCGGTGGAAGCGATGCCAACGATCCTGTCACCTACCCTGGTTCCTGAACCATCGATTAGTTTGTCCGCATCTACGATACCAACGCAGAATCCCACGAGATCATAATCGTCGTTTTTATAGAAATTCGGCATTTCGGCAGTTTCGCCACCGATAAGGGCACATCCCGCCTCCTCGCATCCTTTGACAATGCCTCCTATGATCTGAGTGCTCTTTTCTATACAGATGTTTCCTGTAGCGATATAGTCGAGAAAGAAGAGAGGTTCCGCCCCATGGACAATAACATCATTTACAGACATGGCAACAAGATCTATACCAATAGTATCATATCTTTTCATCATCTGGGCGATCATTAGTTTTGTTCCCACACCATCCGTGGATGAAACCAGCAGGGGGTTTTTGATCTTTTCTAAGTCGAGGTGAAAAAAGCCGCCAAAGTCGCCAATGTTGCCCATGACCTCCTTCCGGTAGGTTTTTTTTAAAAGAGGTTTGATATGTTCAAGAAACTGATTAGCTTTGTCAATATCAACACCCGCATCCGTGTATGAAACTTTTTTCCCCATAATATTACCTGCTTTCATAAATCATCAGTTAAAGCTACCAGCTTTTAAGAAAGAGAAACCATCTTTAAGAAATATGTCTATTCTTCTTCCCATTGCACCTTTCATTTTTTAATGTAATTTACATTAAAAGTCAACTTATAACTTGCTAAAACTTAGGCTCAGACAAAAATTCAGACATCAGAACATAGATGAAAAGTGATTAAGGATTGAAAAGTCTGGAGTCTATTGTCTAATATCTGAATTGAACTTGCTGAAAATTAAAATATCTGCTATCTGGGGAAACGTTCTACCATTTCTTGCATATAATACAGAGGCGTTGGGTTGTGAAAGAAATAAAAATAGGCTTAATCGGTTGTGGCACCATTGGGACAGGGGTCGTAAAGCTGCTCCAGGACAGCGCGGTTCTTCTTGAAAAACGGCTCGGAGCGAAACTGGTTCTAAAAAAGATAGCAGACCTTGACATTACAACGCCGAGGAACGTTTCTGTTGGTAAACATCTGCTTACCACGGATGCAGAAGAGATTTTAAAAGACCATGAAATAGCCATTGTCATAGAACTCATGGGAGGGTATGAACCGGCACGTTCGTTTATATTGAAGGCCATACGTAACAAAAAACATGTTGTAACGGCTAACAAGGCACTTCTTGCCGCACATGGAGACGAGATATTCCGTGCTGTCGAGGCAGGTGGGGTGAGCATCGGGTTTGAGGCCGCGGTTGGTGGTACCATACCGATCATTAAAACATTACGGGAAAGTCTGGTAGCAAACAGAATTAAATCCATCCTTGGAATTATGAATGGTACTTCGAATTATATACTTTCCAAGATGACGGATGAAAGGAAAGCTTTTGATGCCGTTCTTAAAGAAGCCCAGGATCTCGGATTTGCCGAGGCAGATCCCACATTTGACATTGAAGGGATAGATGCGGCACACAAACTTGCCATTATATTGACCCTTGCCTATGGTAAGAGGGTTAATATTGATGATCTTTACCGGCAGGGCATTTCAAAAATCGGGCAGCAGGACATAGAATTTGCAAAAGAACTTGGGTATCGGATCAAGTTATTGGCTATTGCCATACAAAGGGAAGAGAGCATTGAGGCGAGGATACACCCGACGATGGTTCCCTTGGATCATCTCCTGGCAAGCGTGGATGGGAATTTTAATGCCTTTCACATTATAGGTGATGCGGCAGATTCGGTCTTTTTGTATGGTCAGGGATCAGGTATGATGCCTACTGCAAGTGCCGTAGTCAGTGATCTGGTAGATATTGCGAGAGATATGTTAAAAGGTGTCTCCGGGAGAGTTCCTGCCCGTTCCTTCTCGGAAGAGGCAATCGACGACATTAGATTGATGCCTTTTGATGATATTGTTACCAATTATTATTTCAGATTTTCCGCCGTTGACCGTCCGGGAGTTCTTTCAAAGGTATCGGGTATTCTGGGTAAGAATAATATCAGTATTGCCGCCGTTATTCAAAAGGAGAGAAAACTCTGTGGTGCCGTGCCTATTGTTATGACCACTCATAAATCTAAGGAGAAGGATGTTCGGGAAGCCTTGGGAGAAATTGATCACCTTGATATTGTCCTGGGGGAAACGATATTGATCAGGATAGAGGATGAAAAACTTTCCTGACGAAGAGCTGTTTTTCTTTCGGTGGGGGATTTGCCGATGAAATATGTGATTTTGCTTGGCGACGGCATGGCCGATTATCCGCTGAAAGAACTAAGCGGTAAAACGCCCCTTGAATTTGCCCGCACCCCTTACATGGACCATATAGCATCGGAAGGTACGGCAGGGTTGGTCAATACTGTTCCGTCCGGACTTTCTCCTGGGAGTGATATAGCAAATCTCAGCATCCTCGGTTATGATCCCCGGAAATACTATTCCGGGCGGGGGCCGCTGGAAGCGGCCAGTATGGGAGTGCTGCTTGAGCCTGATGATGTGGCCTTTCGTTGTAATCTGGTAACACTTGGAGGGCAAGAGGAATCCGTGATGGAAGATTTTACCTCCGGGCACATAACATCTGATGAGGCGAGACAGATTATTGAAGATCTTCATCGGGAGCTTGGAACAGATGAGTTCCGGTTCTATCCGGGTGTTGGGTACAGGCATCTCCTTGTATGGAGAAAAGGCAAAGAATCACTTAAAACAACCCCTCCCCATGATATTACGGGGAAGGTGATCCGTGACTATCTGCCACAAGGGGATGGCGGTATCGAGATAAACGACCTTATACAACGTTCACAGAATATACTCTTTGACCATCCGGTGAACAGATTACGTATTTCGGAAGGAAAGAAGCCTGCCAATTCCATCTGGCTCTGGGGGCAGGGAAAGGCACTGCGGATTGTTCAGCTCACAAAAAAATATAACTTCAGAGGTGGGATAATATCGGCTGTTGATCTTTTAAAAGGCATCGGTATCTTGGCGGGGCTTAGAGTCATCCATGTGGAGGGTGCGACCGGATATACCGATACCAATTATGCGGGAAAGGCTGAAAAGGCTCTCGAAGCCTTAAAGGAACTAGATTTTGTCTTTGTCCATGTGGAAGCACCGGACGAGATGGGCCATGAGGGGAATATAGAGGGAAAGATAATGGCCATAGAAGATTTTGATGAAAAGATTGTCGGTACTGTCCTGAAAGGGTTAGATTCTCTATCTCCTTTCAGAGTTATGGTCTTAAGCGATCATCCAACCCCCATCAGCCTTATGACACATTCCTCCGATCCGTCTCCCTTCGCCGTTTTCTCTTCTGTTGCCGGTGAAAATCTAAGGAATACTTTGGCCTTCGGGGAAAAGTCAGCAAAAGATACGGGAATTCTGATTTCTCCCGGCTATTTTCTCCTGGATGCTTTTATAAAAAACTGGAGGGAATTCATTGAAGAAAGGACTTGTTAAGGTAAGGGTCACCTATGCTGATACCGATGCCATGAGTATTGTCTATCATACCAATTACCTCAAATGGTTTGAAATCGGGCGTACAGAACTGTTAAGGGATATGGATGTCGTCTATGCCGAGATGGAATCCGATGGTTATAACCTGCCCGTGATAGAAATATGGGGCCGCTATCTTTTGCCGGCCAGATATGACCAGATCGTTCTTGTTGAAACAGAGGTTGTTTACCTGAGAAGGGCAAGCATTAAATTTAATTATCTTATCTGGGATGAAAAGAAAGAAAATACCCTCGTAGAAGGGTATACGCTTCATGCGTGTACGGATAGAAACGGGAAAATTGTGAGAATTCCTGCCGTTATTATGGAAAAGATCAATCAGTAGGGGCATGAATTAAGAAGGAAAAAACAGGGGGGAGGTTGTATGGCAGGAAAAGCCGCTAAAAAAGAGTTGAAACAACCGGATTTGTTCCAGTTATTCTTCCGGCAGGCGATAAATTACGCAGCAGAGAACAGGTCCAGGGTATACATTATTTCAGGTATTGTTGCCCTGCTTCTTCTGATTTCAAGCGGGTGGTATGTTTTCCGGCTGAATTACGAAGGAAATGCCAGGAATATATATGCCCGGGCCTATGACGCCCAGATAAAAGAAGACCTTAAACAGGCCATTAAAGTTTACCGGGAGGTAACGGCGAAGTATCCCGATTCTCAAGCAGCTACGATTGCCTATTACCAGCTGGGTAACCTGCATTTCCGTCTCCACGAAATTGATGCCTCAATTAAGGCATATCAGGAAACCCTTAAGAAAGCGCCGAAGGACACCGATATTTCAACACTAACCTATGAGGGGCTGGGATACTGTTACGAGTCGAGGAAAAACTTCGAGGATGCCCTGAAGTCGTTCGAAAAGGCTGTCAAGACGGATGTAAAGGGTAGCTTTGAAGGTGACAACTACCGGAACATTGCCAGGATTTATGAACAGCTGAATAAAGGGGAAAAGGCACTAGAATACTATCGGAAAGCCCTCGACAAAAATAAAGACCCTTTTGTTGATATGTTGATAAAAAAGAAGATGTCGTCAATCACGGACTGATGTAAGTACTGAAAACATGAATCCTGAATATGTTACAAACTTGCAATGATTACTTTCAGGATTAAATGGCATTGGATTGCCGGTGCGGTGAGTATTGCTTTATTCCTCCTGCTTCTTACCTTTCGCCTTGATCTTTTGGGGGAGGGTGCAGGAGCGGTTCGCGAACCTTCGCTACATTCTCCATCCAATACACGGATATTTCCAGATAGAGAAAGCTGGATGTCCATCTCCCAGCAGGGACAGCATATCGGCTATGCCCACAGGCTTTTTTCTGGAACCCGCAAGGGGTATCGTTTTGTGGAATCCGTTTTCATGCGGATCAATACGATGGGTGTTGTGCAGGGTATCAGTTTCAAAACGGAGGGAGAACTGAATCCCGATACGTCTTTTTCTTCCTTTAACTTTCATCTGAATTCCAGTCTTTTTTCCTCTACAGTCCACGGCAAGGTAGAAGGGAGGTGTCTTACCCTCTATTCCGGTACAGGCGGTTCGCTGAAAAGGACGGAGGTTCTCCTCGAAGAAGTGCCGTACCTGGCAAATGGCATTTTTGAGGCCATACGGGCTGCGGGATTAAAACCGGGGCAGAGTCGTAGTTTTCATGTCTTTGATCCGGCAACCATGGGCCAACGGCCGGTGAAAGTTTCTCTGTTGGGTGATGATGTGGTGACGATCATAGGCCGGAAACGGGATGCCATGAAGGTGTCTGTAGATTTTATGGGTGTTCGGCAGTTTGCATGGATTGGGGAGGACGGAAATATCCTCAGGGAAGAAGGTTTCTTGGGAATTACGCTTGAACAGGTTACAAAAGACCAGGCGCTGAGTGGTCTTTCCCTATCATCAAGTGCCGACCTTACGGAAATTGCTTCCATCCCAGCAGATAAGGTTATTGACGATCCGGACAAACTGATGAAACTTGAGGTGGAACTGGCCAATATCGGCGATAGTAATCTCTTCCTGAATGGAGGCAGGCAAAGTTTTAAAGATAATATATTGACGATTCACAAAGAATCAATGACAACACTTCCGCTTGTATCTCCGGCTCTCGACAGCAACAGGGTATTTCTTGAACCGACCCCCTTTATCCAGTCCGATCATAAGCAGATCCGGGACATGGCAGGGAAGATAGTTTCTCCCGCAGATCCGGTTAAGGTAAAGGCAGAAAAACTTGTGGACTGGGTCCACAAAAATCTGGAGAAACGTCCGGTGTTATCTGTTCCGAATGCTCTGGAAATCTTGAATAATATGGTCGGAGACTGCAATGAACATGCCGTGCTACTGGCCGCTCTGGCTCGGGCTGCCGGTATACCGGCACAGGTGGAAGCCGGCCTCGTCTATCAGAAGGGGAGATTTTACTATCACGCATGGAACGTTCTTTTCCTTGGGGAATGGATTACCGCGGATGCCGTAATGGGGCAGATACCTGCCGATGTCACACACCTTCGTTTTGTCCGTGGAGGTACGGAGCAGCAAGTTGATTTGATGAGCATTATCGGAAAGATACAACTGAAAATTCGTCATCCGTAAGTCATATGATGTATGTTTTATAATGAAAGAATTTAGAAAATTTTACATTTTATCTATTATCGGTGACCGAAAATCTTTTTCGACTATGCATGTCTAGCTTCGCTGCAAAAGTACGGTGTCCTAATCTTTAGTTCGTGCCTTCTGAATTCAAATTTCACTGGTTTGCAAAGGTCTAAATGATAGAATTAAAAGATCTGACAAAACGTTACAACAACCTGTTAGCTGTCAACAGGGTTAATCTGTACATTCCTAAGGGTGAGATATTCGGATTCATAGGACCGAATGGTGCAGGGAAAACTACTACCATAAGGATGATAGGGGGAGTACTGGCGCCAACGGAAGGCTCTATCATGATTGACGGCATAAATATGGCAGAGGAGCCTGAAAAAGCAAAGCAGAAGATAGGATTCATCCCCGACCGGCCCTTCCTTTATGAGAAGCTGACAGGCATGGAATTCATGAGGTTTTCAGCAGACATGTATGGTGTGGATGAGAAGAAATTTCCCGAGAAGTCTGAATATCTTTTAAAGATGTTTTCCCTTTTTGAATGGGGAGGTGAGTTGATCGAAGCGTACTCCCACGGGATGAAACAGCGTCTCATTATTTCAGCGGCTCTACTCCATGATCCTGTGGTTATCATTGTGGATGAACCGATGGTAGGATTGGATCCGGCGGGAATAAAGATGGTTAAGGATATCCTGTTGGACCTGGCCCGGAAGGGAACGACAGTCTTTATGTCCACCCATACCCTGGAGGTAGCCGAAGACTTGTGCAACCGTATCGGCATTATTAACCGGGGCTCCCTTATCGCTACAGGAACCGTTAACGATCTGAGACAGGCTGCACGGCTGCAGGAAGGAGATCTCCTGGAGGTGTTTCTCAGACTGACAGGCTAAGTCGAGAATCAAAAGTCCGGATTATGGATATGAATGGTGATTTGCCAATGATTACTGATTACTGATGGCTGAAATTATTACCCTCTTAAAACCACGTATCTGGTCTTTTAAAAAAGGCCGTAACTCTCACAGCGTAAAAACCCGCAGGAGATTAAGGTTCTTTCTCTTTGGTATGGTTGGTCTTGGCTTCTGGTTTGGTATCTTTATCATCTTTTACAGGGTCCTCACTTATTTCCAGGGGATTGAGGGTTTTGGCGATATCCTTGCCGAAAAACTTCTCTCCATGGTACTTACAACATTCTTCGCCCTGCTTTTATTCAGCGGTATTATCACCATTTTGTCCAAGCTCTATCTCAGCAAGGACTTAGTCTTTGTACATTCCCTGCCCATATCGAGAGAAAAGATCTTTCTTGCCCGCTGGATCGAAAGCACTATTGACAGTTCATGGATGGTAATTGTTTATATCCTGCCGGTATTTATATCCTACGGTATTGTCTATAAGGCGGATATTTTTTTCTATGCTGCAGTAGGGATGGCTATCCTGCCTTTCTGCTTAATTGCTTCAGGTATCAGCGCCATTGTGGTGGTTTTAGTTGCTCTCTTACTGCCGGCGGGGCGTATCAGGACTTTATTTGTCTTGCTTGGTTTTATCCTGTTTTTGATTCTCATGATGGTGTTTCGTTTAATGAGGCCGGAGCAATTAGTTGACCCCGACACCTTTGCCTCTGTTATGCTCTATTTCAAGTCGCTCAAGGCTCCATCTTCTCCTCTTCTGCCGACAACATGGATCTTCGACAGTATATATGCCGCTTTGACAGGATTAAAAAGGAGCGCCCTTTTTCATCTCGCGCTGTCCTGGAGTTTTGCTGTGATGTTGATTTTTGTGATGACATGGATTTCAGGGGCCGCTTATTTTACCGGTTTTTCAAAGGCACAGACCTCATCAGCCAGGCTGCTTCCTGCAAAAGGTTACGCCGGGCGGTTACATCTTATGGGGTTCCTTGCCGGTCCGGTGAAGGCGGTTGCTTTCAAAGAGGTAAGGACATTTTTCCGGGATCAGACCCAGTGGCCTCAGATCTTTCTCCTGGTGGCCTTGATTGTTGTTTATCTCTATAATTTCTCAGTGCTTCCTCTCGAAAAGTCTCCTATTAAAACCATATACTTGCAGAATATCCTTTCTTTTCTGAATATGGGGCTGGCTGCCTTTGTCCTCACCGCTGTCGCGGCGCGTTTTGTATTCCCCGCCGTCAGTATGGAGGGAAATACCTTCTGGATCATCAGATCGGCACCTATTCCGCTGAGGACTTTTCTCTGGGTCAAGTTTTTCGTTTACTATATTCCCCTTCTTTTTCTTACGGAGGTGCTCATAGTTGCCACTAACGTTCTTCTCCATGTAACCCCATTAATGATGGTACTCTCTGCTACAACCATTTTTTTTATGGTGCCGGGGATTGTTTCTCTGGGTATTGGCCTTGGTGCAGCCTATCCAGATTTTGCGTCGGAAAACCCGGCCCAGGCCGTAACAAGTTTTGGAGGTCTACTCTTTATGATCCTATGTGCCGGTTTCATCGGAGTGGTTGTTGTCCTCGAGGCAGGACCTGTTTACTCTGTATTTATGTCCGGTATCCGCGGGGAGAGCCTTTCTTCCATTCACTGGATATGGCTTCTCGGTTCATTTTCACTTGTTTTTATACTCTGTATACTTGCTGTTTTTCTGCCTATACGTTTAGGAGAACGTCATCTGAACATGATGACTAAATAATCTTCGCCAATCCCTGACCCTTCATTCCGGTTCTTTCGGCAATAGATTAGTGTCGAGCAAGTAAAGCCTTATCTCTTGTATCTTCCTTACAAAATCTTCAAAATTTATCGGTTTGGTTACATAGCTGTCAGCACCGCAGGCGCAGCTTTTCGTTATTTCCTCTTTTCTTGTTGATGTGGTGAGCATAATAACGGGAATAATCTTTAATTTCGGGTCTTTTTTCAGTATCTCCAGCACTTCCAATCCATTTATCTTGGGAAGGCTGATATCAAGAAGTATCAATTCCGGGAGGGGGAATTTTGTAATATCATTATATTTCCCCCTATGGTGAACAAAATCGAGTGCCTCCTGGCCATCTTTCACCACGTGAACTTCATTTAAGAGATTTTTATCACTCGATAATGCCCTCAAGGTCAGCTCCGCATGATCTTCGTTATCCTCCACTAACAGGATATTGACCGGTTGCCTCTTCATCAGTTGGTATCTATTCCTTCTTTAATTTTTTTTGCCCTGTACAGGGCTTCATCGGCAGACCTGATTAAATCTTCCGTGATCATTTTACGGTCGAATTCAGCAATTCCTGCACTAATGCCAAGATTATTTATTCTTTTCTCCTGAATCATCTTTCGAATACGCTTAGCTACGGCAGAGGCATGATTTTTTTCTGTTCCCGGCAGGATGACAGCAAACTCATCTCCCCCGTAGCGGCAGCCGGAGTCAATCTTATCTCTGATAGAATGCAAAATAATATTACCAACTTCTTTAAGAACTTTGTCACCCTCAAGATGGCCGGAATTGTCATTGAAATCTTTGAAATTATCAATATCCAACATGATCAACACTAACTTGGTTTTGTGCCGTTTTGCCCTTGTCACCTCTTCCTCCATTTTCTGAGAGAAGTAACGACGGTTGAACAACCCTGTAAGTTCATCAATGACGACAAGTCTCTTCATCTCCTGCTCCAAGCGTGTCTTTTCTCTTACAGTTTCATGTCGTTTGATGGTTCCTAATATGACGGAGGACAGGGTAATCAGATAATTTTCTTCTTTGACCACATAATCATATGCCCCTTTTTTCATGGATTCCACGGCAACTTTTTCATCTCCTCGGCCTGTTACCATGATTACCGGTATATCGTATTCCTCTCTTGTTATGCGTTCCAGTAAAACCAGTCCATCAGTTAGCGGCAGTGAATAGTCCATGAGAATCACTGCCGGGTAATTATCCGGAGTGAGTGTCTTCAGATATTGCCATCCCTCTTCGCCTGATTTTACCCAATCAACTTTGAATTGGGGCTCGAGTGCCAGCCTGGAAAGTTCTGCATGGTCTGAGTTGTCTTCAATAAGTAGTATTTTCATTTTTTCCTTATCCATTACTGTTCAGGCTGCCTGCCCGAGGCAGCGTAAAATAAAAAGTTGTCCCTTTCCCCTGTTCTGATTCCACACGGATAGAGCCGCCATGACTTTCCACTATCTTTTTTGCAATGGCGAGCCCCATACCTGTTCCTTCAACATCCACATCGTTCAACCTCTGAAACCTCTGGAATATCTTTTGATGATATTCAGGAGCAATACCTATTCCGTTGTCCGTAACATAGAACTCATGGAATTCGCCTTTTTCCTTACATCTGATCTTAATCGTCGGACTTGTTGTATCTCCCCTATATTTAATACTGTTACTGATCAGATTTTCGAAAACCTGAAAGATCCTGTGTCTGTCACCATGGATATCAGGCAATTCTTTCTGCACATCCACCTTAAAATCCTTCAGTTGGAGGCCAAGAATAGACAAAACATCGTCGATGATCTCGTTGGAGGAAATATCCTCGAAGTTATTGACTACCATACCGAGGCTTGAAAATTCAAGAAGGTCGTTGATAATCATTTGCATCTTCCGGACATTGGCCTGAATACGGCTCAGATACCTTTTTGCTGTATCGTCCAAATTATCTATATAGTCGGTAAGGAGGACGGAAGAAAAGCCATGGATGGAAACAACAGGCGCTTTCAGGCCGTGGGAAACCGAATAGACAAAACTTTCCAGTTCTTCATTCTTTCTTTTTATTTCTTCATCTGCCGTTCTTTTTTCTGTGATATCCCTTATTATTTCCATAGTTCCGATCATCTTTCCCCCTTCCCATATAGGGGAAATACTCAATTCGCCGATAAACGATTTACCCCTGAAGTTAGGAATGTTTATCTCAACTTGTTCGCCTTCCTCGCTCCTTAACAGTTTCTTTATTACCGCCTCTATTTTTCGGCGGGTTTCTTGTGAGCCCATAATAGGCGCTTGTTTTCCCATGATATCTTTTTCCGTGAAACCTGTTATTCTTTCCGCCTTCCTGTTGAATGAGGTAAACTTTCCTTCCATATCCAATGTGTATATGAGATCGCTTGAATTCTGAAGGATCATGCGGTATCTCTCTGCAGATGCCTTGAGCTCTTCCTCGGCCGCTACCAGCGGTGTAATATCTCTACAAAAGCTAAGTGTTCCGATTGCTTTTTCCTCACTATTCCTAAGGAAAGCACCGGAGATACTGATACATATTTCCCTTCCTTCCCTGTTGATACTTTTTAATCTGTAATCACGGAGTTCCTCGTTTTTTCTCAGAAGGTCACTAATTGCCTTTGCCCTTTCCATTCCCCGGTCATAAAATTCCGAGACATGTCTTCCCAGCAGCTCTTTTCTTTCATACCCCGAGAATCCTGTTGCTGCCCGATTGGCAAAGGTAATAAAGCCTTTTTTATCTGTAGTTGCCACCATGTCCGGAGATGTTTCAAAAATGGTTTCCAAAAAGTCTCTGGTATTTTTTGTTTCCTCAAAAAGGGCTTTATATTTTTTCTCACTTTCAAAGAGCGCTTTTTCCATTTTTTTTTGCTCTGTTACATCTCTCAGCGATCCCTGAAAGCCCTCGATCCTTTTCCCGTTCTTTATTAAACCCACATTTCCTTCAACTATTCTTCTCTCACCGTCTTTACGGATGAGTTCATAACACAAATTATGAATCGGTTTTCCTGTGCGAAAGAGCTCGTTGAATCTTTGAAAAACATAATCAGCCGTTTCAGGGTCCATGTAATCTCTGTAGTTCAAACCCATAAGTTCTCCGGTAGTGTAACCTGACATTTCTTCTACCACTCTATTGCAGGAGGTAATATCCCCTTTGATGTCCGCGATAAAGATACCGTCAATGGAGTTTCTAAATAGATTTCTGTATCTTTCCTCGGATTTCCTTATCTCGTCCAGAAAGTTTTTTTCTATTTTAAGTAACTTAATCCGTCTGCGATATATGCCCAAAACAAACAAAAGGCTAACCAGTACTATAGCGGTAAAGACGTATACTAATGTCCCCATACTTTAATATCCTCTATAATAATCGTTACAGAGACATGCTATAGCCTCTTTATAATCTAAGCTTTTTGGAGATTGTATCCATCGGTGTTCAGAAGACATTACGACCATGCACATTTCACTTTACTGCCCGCCAAGGCAAAAATGGTGCTTATGCCCTATACTGCCATGGTGTCCAAAAAGTTTCTAATTCGTGCCTTTTGAATTCAATGGTACTGTTTTAAAAGGTTCTCAATCTCGTAGAGATTGAGAGCTTAAGGAAGATATCTTTTTCAGGAATGAGTCCTACTTTGTATGCGATTCTAATTATTACGCTGTTGCCCTAATAGTTCATAAATCTTCAATTCTCCCGTGATGTAACCAGCATCATATTTTCCAACTTCCCGCACCTCAAGAATTGAATTTATGACCGCCTGGCGGGTTTTTTCGCTTATCAAAATAGTGTTCGGTCTGTTCTTGGTCAGTTCCTGCAATCGGAAGGCAACGTTGACCGAATCTCCGATAACAGTATAATCCATTTTCTTATCAAAACCAATATTCCCGACCACAGCTTCTCCGGTATGAACACTGATCCCGATCGTCAGGGGAAGATCAATTTCACCGGATAAATGATCGTTGATAACTTCAAGGGTTTTTTTCATTTCCAGGGCGGCGGAGAGGGCATTATCCGTATCCGAAGAGCTTGAAATCGGGGCTCCAAAAATGGCCAGAAAACCATCACCCAAGTACTTATCCACGATCCCGTTATATTTGAAGACAATATCTCCCATGACGGCAAAAAAATGATTTAAAATAGCTACAGTCTTTTGGGGACCCATCTTACTGGCAAGAGGGGAAAAGTTCCGGATGTCAATATTGAGCAAAGTCAATGTCTTCAATTCATCAATTACCGGTTTTTCTCCTGAAGAATCATTGGTGATTTTATCTACAATTTCCCTGGGGACAAACTTTTGGAACATGTTACGGATGGCCCTTTCATGCTCTGCCATAGACAATGTTTCCCGGTAAAGCCGTGAGTTTTCTATGGCAATACTGACCGAGGTGGCAATTGACTGCAAGAGCTGAAGATCATTGGCATCAAAGTCGCCATTTTGCCGGTTAAGGACCTCGATGACGCCGAGGACCTTGCCCTGTGAGACCAGCGGCACACACAATACGGAGCGGGTTTTAAAACCTGTCCGTCGATCAAATTCCGGGTCATAATACTGAGAAGTTTGAACGTCTCTTACCAGAACCGTTTCTCCACGGGCGGCGGAATAACCTGTAATACCCTGGCCGAGTTTAGGCCGGAAGTTCTGCACGGTTTCAAGATCGAGGTTAAAAGCAGCTTTAAATTCGAGTTCGTTTTTATCCAGAAACAAGAGAGAACCTGCTTCCACGTTCATTATTCCCTCAATCATTTCCATTGTATGCTTCAGAACTTTATCCATGTCGAATGTGGAAGAAGCCAGGACCCCTCCAATCCGCTTAATCGCTTCCATTTCATGGTCACGTTTCACGATGGAGGAAGCCAGACGGTTTTTTTCTATAGCCAGGGTGAGGGTGTAAGCCATCCGGTTGATTTGATATTCCATCTCTCTCAGAATATCCGGACGGATAGTGCCCACCATTAGTACCCCTATCACTTCTCCTCCGCTCCTTAGAGGCGATAAAACAACCTCTCGCAGACCATGTTTTCCGAAAAGTTCTTGTTCTATTGGATGGCTTAATTTACTCGTATCCGCTAAAAACAGATTGCTTTCCTGTTTGATGACCCGGTCGAAGACGGAACCGGTAAAGTAATAATGGGAATCCCGCGAGATATTGGTGGGCACAAAGGTAACAAAATCTTGAAGAGATATCCGGTCTCGCACATTTTCTATACGTGTCATCAAGAGGGCCATATCAAAGGGCACCTCTTGATGAAACTCATTTAAGAGGGCATGAAAAAGTTCACTATCCTGAAGACTGGAGT
>JBAZOY010000035.1:0-23752 GCA_041648505.1 Syntrophales bacterium
TGTTAGTAACAAATGATATGTCCGGTATTGTAGCACATAATCTGTCCGGTTTAGGATGGTCACCATTGGAGGTGACCAATGAGATGGACAGAGGTGCTAGAGGAGATCCGGAAGATGCGATTTGAGGAGACATATTTGGGATGGAATGAGAGTCACTTGACACAGGAGGATGCAGCGCGGATTTTGGGGGTGTGTGATCGGACGTTTCGGCGGTACGTTGATCGTTACGAGCAGGGGGGCATGGAGGGTTTGTCGGACAAGCGATTGACGCAGGCCTCATATCGACGAGCGCCGGTGGATGAGGTGATGGCAATTGCCGAGTGGTATAATAGTCGTCACCGGGGCTGGAATGTGAAGCATTTTTACAGTTGGTATCGACGAGATGGAGGCAGTCGCAGTTACACTTGGGTGAAGAACACGCTTCAATCGAAGGGATTGGTTTTGAAGTCGGCCAAGCGTGGTGTTCACCGCAAGCGAAGAGAGCGGACTCATCTTCCGGGGATGATGCTGCATCAGGATGGCAGCAGGCATGAATGGGTTCTCGGCAAGAAGTGGGATTTAATCGTGACGATGGACGATGCCACCAACGAGCATTACTCGGTGTTTTTTGTTGAGGAGGAAGGGACGGCCAGCAGTTTTCAAGGGGTACGGGAGGTGATCGTTCAGAAGGGTCTGTTCAGTTCTCTGTACACAGACCGTGGGAGTCACTACTGGTTCACGCCCAAGGAAGGGGGAAAGGTCAGCAAAACGCAGCTGACCCAGTTTGGCCGGGCGATGAAACACTTGGGGGTTCAGATGATTCCAGCGTATTCTCCGGAGGCGCGGGGACGCAGCGAGAGGGCCTTTGAGACTCACCAAGGCCGGCTTGTCAAGGAGTTGGCTTTTCATGGAATCATAGACATGAATGCTGCCAACCGGTATTTGACCGAGGTGTATCTACCCGCGTACAACGCCGAGTTCATGCTACCGGCCCCTGAAGACGGATCAGTGTTCGTTCCTTGGATTGGAGAAAGTCTTGATGACATTCTGTGTGAACAAGATGAGCGGACGGTCAGCGCCGACAACTGCGTCAGCTTTGAGAAAATGACGTTGCAAATCCCGGTGGATCGCTACCGTTGCCATTACGTCAGGGTCAAGGTGCGGGTCCATAGGTATCTGGATGGGTCACTGGCCATCTTCCACGGTCCGAGAAAGCTGGCTGATTATGACCAGCAGGGGAAGCTCAAAGAGGTGAAAAAGGCAGCCTGACGGAGTTACCCACAAAAAATGATTGAGGAAAGCGCACATCCGCCGCTCACCTCCTGTTCTCAAAATAGGACTCCCTGGAAGAACAGAAAAAGCGGACAATTCATTTGCTACAAAACCGGACAATTCTATTTGCTCTTGACAGCAGTAGCTAAAAAAACAACCGGCATAAATCCGCTGTGGTGGCTTTGGGACGAAAGCTTTCTATGCATAGATATTTCAGGACATGAACGTGGGTTATGCAGATGCACAGGAGGGACAGCCAGGATTACGTTTGAGCGTGATCTCTTGGAATGTGGCGCTGAAACCATCAAAGATCAATAAACGGTTGGCAAGCAATTTTCCGATCCCAACGATATATTTTATCGCCTCCATTGCCTGAAGGCTGCCGATGACAGCGGTTGTAACTCCTAATACGGGGACTGTAGCCGCCGGGTGCGGAACCTCGGGAAATATACATCTAAGGCAGGCTGTCTCTCCGGGTACTATGGTGGTCAGTGCTCCTTCCAATCCGTAAACCCCCCCGTATATAAAAGGGATATTCTTTTTAAGTGCAGTGTCGTTCAACAGATATCTGGCAGGAAAATTATCCATGGCATCGAGTATGATATCACAGCCTTCTGCCATATCAAAAACGTTATCCTCGGTTATACTTCCGACTATTGCTTTCACTTGAATGTCGGGGTTCAGGCGTTCGAGACTTTCCTTTGCACTTTCCGCCTTTTTTCTGTCTATGTCCCCAGTTTCATAGAGTATCTGACGATTAAGGTTGTTCAAACACACCTTATCCTGATCCACGATCCGCAGAGACCCTACTCCGGCAGCCGCGAGATATATGGCTATAGGCGACCCCAATCCACCTGCGCCTGAGATGAGGACCTTCGAATTTTTAAGCTTCTCCTGCCCCTCGATCCCTATCTCTTCAATACGGATATGTCTATCATATCTTTCTTTTTCTGTATCGGTGATCACCTTTTTAAGTATCCTTTTTCCGTAACTGTCTGCCGCTTTTCTCCGCTCGCGGATTCAATTTAAAGTTTGATGCGAGCCATTCCAGCGCTCCGGGCGTCGCATCCCAGGCGCCCCGATTCCCGTAGGAATAGAGGACAGCCTCGTTTTCGTCTCCGAAGCCATAATAGTCCGGAATGTTCCGTGGTATCTTTTTGCGACCGAGCAGGTAATCCGGCACATATCCGTTTTCTTTAATTGCTTTCTTCAGTGATCTGACGGATATAGCAGAATTGCCATGCTTTCGAAAATCAAGAAGCGCCCTCGAATACATCCATACGGCCATGCCGTCTCCCTTGTACTGCTTGAATAATTTTTCAGCGTCTGCCTCTCGTCCGAGCTCAATGAGGCAGGGCATCAGCAAATCGCGGATACCTTGATTATCGTTCGGATTCAGCCGGAGCATGTCCCAATAATGCTCAACAGCTTTCTCCGGTTTTCCCTCTGTCAGTAAACAGTGCGCCAGACCCGCTCGGGCGCGCATATAGGGGCGAGTCTCCAGAAGCCCCCAGAAATGGCCCACATCATTTTTGAACGCCTTCTTCCCGATGGCCCTCTCTCCTGCCTCAACTGCTTTTCGATAAAGGTCGATGCCATCCTCTTTTGATGTTGCTTCCGTCTCTGCCAGGATAAGATAGGCATCCGCGCAATCAGGTGATATCTCTAGAGCCTTATGCGCAAGAGCTATCCGGCGCTTCTTCGTCGTTGCCTCCCAGGCATCATATACAAGCTCCTGAGCCATGTCTATGGCGCGGCGGTTGCCGCTCCCAAAGAGGCCGGACAGTGTCCCTTCAAAAGACTTTGAAGGGAATGGGATAACATTATCGGCGGCCTGCTTTTTCGAAGTTGTCTTCTTTTTCATATCTTCTTTTGCTTCAGAGTCATTTTTGCGTTTCGTCACTTGTCTTGCTCCTGAAAAAAATTTCAACCCCTCCCGCTTTTACCGGAACGGTATATTGCACATAATCAACTTATATAGCCTTGCTCCTTACCCCGAGGCAACCAATCTTCGGTCATTGCCCTGATTCTTCTCCTGTGCCCAGGGGAAACGGAATATATCCCGCGATTGACTTCATTGCTATTTAAAATTCGGGAAAACATATTCACTTTGTGCGTCGCCAGCGGTAGTAATACCAATACCGGATAATGTCATATTTTTGTGCGTCGCACCAGACGCAACTGTTTGAATCATAAGTCAGTCTGGGGCAATGATCATCCGTCTGTGCGATTCTTTACTTCAGCTCCGCCGGTAGTGGCTTTTCTCAATATCGATCAAGAGGGAATCCAGTTCTTCTCTAGACGAAAGATCATAGGTATATTCCTCAATACAATCCCACCCCCTGGCGATCCAATGAATAGCTTCCTCCCAATCTGAAACGTCCTGCTCAATATCTTGCAGTGTGACTGGCGGTTTCTCTTTTCTCATGAGTCTTCCACTATGACATTTTCGCTACTGTCAAACCCTACATTTCATAGACCAAATTGTCAATCTCTGTTTCAAGACGAGAGATGATGAGACTGTCGGGATCAGCAGGAATGAAGCGGGTGCGTTCAATATGATTGTTCTGTCTATTTACTTGCTGTCGGTTACCTCGTGCTTATCGACTCCGGCGCCGAAAAGAGCTTCCAAAAACTGATATCTAACATGGAAAGCCTTGGTTTTGATCCTAAGAGGGCTCAAGGTTATCCTTGTCACCCACGCCCATATTGATCATATTGGGTCACTTCACCGCTTCCAGGAAATTTTCGGGGCTCAGACCATCGCCCATGAGTTCGATGCTGAGGCTATAGAGGGGAGAGGCAGAGTAGGGGCTGAAGCTTACGGCTGGATTACCTGCCTTGCCATGTTGACCTGAGAATTCAAGGGCCGGAGGAGAGTTTATTATTCGGGAATTGTGAACTCAAGATAATTCACATTCCAGATCACACTCCCGGAAGCATTGTCGCATACTTGTATGTAGACAATAAGAGAGTACTATTCGGTCAGAATATTCACAGCCTTTATTATACCTACTATTGTAATTTCCCTTTTGAATAACTTTAGGCACTTTAAACTTTAGCTCACTTTAAGCGCTTAACTTGTTAAGGAAATAATTTGACCTGGTCAGGAGGAAAGAATGAAAGTAAAAACAGAGAAATTTCATGAAATCCTGTCACCCAGATGCACCGTTCTCATCTCAACCATAGACAAAGAAGGCAGTCTCCGAAGGCTTTGTTGGGAATTCCGGGGGAAATTTCCAAGTGCACTTAAAATGCGCGGATTAAGTATTATGCACCCAGAATTCCCTCCCCGGAATTTCCAACCATAATTTGCTCTTTTATTACTTATCTTCGCTTGGCTTGATTCTGGTTTTAATATCTTCAACAACAAGCCTTGCACTCTCGGCAGAGCCTTCTGCCATTATATGACCTGGAGGTTTTACTCCGTCGCCCACGTTGTAAAGGTTTTCTACTCCAGGAACTTTCTGAGCAATGTCATATCCCTGCTCTGCTCGATTAAGAGGCCAATCGCCATGATAGCTTTGTACCAGTAGAGGCTCATCATAATTTTTGAGCTCCGGGAGATTCTCCTTCCATTCCTCTATTGCAATGTCAATTTCCCTTTTTGTATTATTTGACTTCATCCCTTGAAAGAGAAGCAGCATATGCTTCCCCGGAGGCGCCAATTCCGGCGCAATTAGAGTTGGCACCATTGCAGTAATAGCCAGGTTACTTTCCGAAAGCATAAGAATACCGTCAAAATCCAATAATGGTTTTTCACTTGCATATATTATGTTCATTCCCCCTACTGGCCTAATCCTCGCGCTGGTTTGCTTTAGGTAGCTTCTATCGAAATTTTCCTTCCCCCCCAAGTTTATTGTTTGAAGAGGGCCAGTATTACTGATCACCGCCTTACAAGTTATTTCTAATTTCTTTCCTTCCTTTTCCCCGATTATGCCTTTGACCTTGCCATCATCGATGACAATATTTTTTACTTCAGTTTTGGTCAGGATATTTCCCCCGTTCTCAATGATTTTTGTACTAAGGGCTTCTATAATTCCCTTGAGACCATTTTCGGGTAAAGAAAAAGCCATCTCGAACTTGGCAAAGTTCCTGAGACACCTGATAAACTCACCTGCGGGCACCTCATACTCCCACACGCCCAGCAAAGCGATAGCCATGGCATTAAATATTCCATGGATTGCTGTATTATGAGTATACTCTGACAGCCACTCATCAAAAGAAATCTCGTCCGGCGGTTCCTGCCACCTCAGAACTCTCCGCAAGGCTGTTATAACGGTTTCCGCTTCCTTTTTATTTTTGCTAGCCACGGAAATAAGGAAAAGCAACCCCCCTTTCTCTGGTGGTTCATAATCTTTTCCATGAATTCGATACTTATGCGCCGGTTTAGGTATTCGTATTTTAACCTTCGCTCCAACGTCACTCAAAGTCTGTGCAACCGGGCCATATTTTGGATAAATCACACCCCAAGCCCCAGTGGGGATGTTATATCCTTTGTAATTTATCGTAGTATATCTACCACCCAAGTTAGGCAACTTCTCGAGAACGACCACCTTGTAGCCTATCTTGGCCAGCCTGACAGCAGCACACAATCCACCTATACCAGAGCCGATAACACCAACATCGTAATTTTCCATGTTTATCTCTCCTTATTTTCGTTATCTGATATTGCATTATTTGGACAATAATCTATACACGCTAAGCAATCAGTGCATTCTTCATTGACGACAGCGATGCCCCAAGCTCTTAAAGCTTCAAAGGGACAAAAGACTACACAGCGCGCACAACCGGTGCACCTCTTCTCGTTGACAACTATCATTGTGTTACCTCCGTTGAAACCTTATATTGTTAAACAACCTGTCCTAATTTATTATGCCTGCCCTACCAAGTCTCACTTTTTCATCCGCTTACCCTCCTTTTCTGTCTCTTCTAAGTTTAGCTGCTTGGTTTTAGGGTCTATAATAACACCATATGCTTTCCTAGCAACCTCAATCGAAATAAATCCTCTCCTCAAATCCCACATTACTAAATTTGATAAGGCATTGCTTTTTGACAATCGACGTAATGACAATGAGACTTTGTATGTCAAGGGAAATTTGGCTTGACAGCTGGGAAACTCTGGCCTTCTCCATTGCTTCTCTGAGTGAAATCGCCGGATCACAGCCGGCCTTGACTAAACTATGCGGGAGCAATTGGTTGTCTTTGACAATAAACGCCTTGACGGTTTGAATCCCCACATCTATACCCGCTGTAATCATTTCATGCCTCCAACTAAACACATAAACTATAAATCAACTTTACTTCGTTATTTCAAGATCTATTTGCTTTATTAAAAGCGTAATCAATATTCGTGCCAACCTTCGTAAAATTTAAAACTAATAGTTATTAATATAATTATGTTAATTATATTAATAACTAGCATAATCATGTTTTGTGAATAATCAACTGACAATTATTTAAGAACATCAAATTCTCATTACACTAATGACACACATTTTCTACGAATGTGAAAATGATTATAACTAATAGATATTATGAATATTATTAGATATTTATATAGCACAATACTCAAACAAATTATTTAATGTTTTATATAAAAGAATAAATTAAACAAAAACAATAATACAATAAGTTATTAAAATAACAGATATTATTATGGATCAAAAATGTGTCAATGAAATATTGATACAAATATGTTTCATGGAACACTTTTATGAAAACTTAAAACTTGAATATCTCGTCCTGTGGATAAGGTTGAGAAGTTTTAAGTTTTCATAAATCTAATCGTATCACAACGGTAAACCACTATATTGACTTTAACCAGGGATTGAGGTGGTCGGGGTTAGTGAGACAGCCTGATAGGTGAAATAAGCAATGTAGTTATTTCCGGTTTCAGGCAGCCGCCTTCGATTTTTTAAGTCCTTCCATATAAGCCTCATCCGGTGTTCGTTTGTCAAGCGATGAATGTTTCCGTTCCTAGTTGTAATGGGTAAACCAGATTGTCAGGTCTTTGAAAAGCTCAGTTCCATTTTCATATGTCTTAAGGTAGATCCTCTCGTATTTCAGGGTGCGCCAGAGACGCTCGATGAAGATGTTGTCCTTGAAGCGCCCCCTGCCGTCCATGCTGATCCTGATATTCCATGTCTTGAGAACAGAGGTGAAAGCTTCACTGGTAAACTGGCATCCTTGGTCGGTATTGAAGATCTCCGGTGCACCGCACTTGAAGATAGCTTCTTTAAGTGCCTGGTGAAATCAACTTGCAAGTGCACCAAATGAGATAACCGCCAAGACAGAACCTTTCTGGTGGCCCAGTCCATGATCGCTATCAGATACATGAACCCCCTCTGCATGGGGATATAAGTTATGTCGGTTGCCCAGACCTGGTTTGGGCGGTCAATAGTCAATCCTCGCAGCAGATAGGGGTATACGGGATGTTTGGGCTGCCGTTTGCTGGTTCCAGGTCGCCAGAACGGAGCCCTTTGGCAGGCCCACGGTAATAGCCGGCACGAGGCAGTCCCCAAAATTGACAGCGGCGTTCAATAGAAACTTCTGGATGGCCGGTGGCGATCACCTTTTGTTTCTGTGCCTGGTCAAGTTCAGGCCGGGCAGATTGGACAAAAAATCGTTCTCAACCTTGAGCTTGCCGATCTGGCGGTGGAGCTCGGCCACTTCGGCCTCATGGTTGACTTTCTTCTTCTTGCCCTTGCCAAACAGATCAGTAGCGTTCTCGATCAGTTCCTGTTTCCAGTGGGTGATCTGGGTGGCATGAAGCCGATACTCGCCGGCAAGCACGGCCATGGTCTTTGACTCCGAAAGTGCTGCCAAGGCAACCTTGGCCTTAAATTCTGTGCTGTGGCGTGTGCGATGTTGTGGCATTGAACTTCTCCTCTCAGAATAGGTCGGTTCATTGCTTATACACCTGTCTCAATATTCGGCGCCACTTCGCCTTCTCCTTGCCTCCTTGATTTCATCTTTGATTTAAAACCGGAATTACTTCTACGTTGACACCCCGGCACTTTTCCCATATATTTTCTGAACAGAAGGGAGGTTTCTTCAAAATAAAATGGTTGATCAAGAATCTTTGGCAGGTCGGATGCTGGTGGTAGATGATGATGCGGTGACCCTAAAGAACCTGCGCCGAATTTTGGAGAAGATGGGGCATAAGGTCTCCACTTTCAGCAATCCACTGCGTGCCTTAAAGCAGGTGGAGGAGCAGGTCTACGATTTGATGCTTACAGACCTTAAGATGCCCTATATGGACGGCCTGAGCTTGCTCAATGAGGTTAAGAGGGTTTCCCCGTATATGGAGGTTATTATCATTACCGGTTATGCCAGCATGGATGGTGCTGTTGAGGCGACCAGGCAGGGGGCCTTCCATTACCTGGCCAAGCCCTTTACTCCGGAACAACTACGAGATGTGGTGAGCAGAGCCCTGAGAGAAATGGCTTTTAGAAAATCGGTCCATTTCCGGGAGACAAAGGAGGATCTGGAAAGTGGTTTCCCCGTCATGATTGGCGAAAGCCCGAAAATACGACAGGTAGAAGAGGTTATCCGTCAGATTGCTCCTACCGAGTGCAATGTCCTGATCACGGGAGAATCAGGCACGGGCAAGGAACTGGCGGCCAGGGCCATCCATGTCCAGAGCCGTCGGGCCGATGGTCCATTTGTAGCCTTTAACTGTGGAGCTTTTAACGAAGAGCTTATCGCCAATGAGCTTTTTGGTCATGAAAAGGAGGCCTTCACGGGGGCTATAAGCCGAAAGACAGGTCTCTTGGAGGCCGCAAACAGGGGGACCATCTTTCTTGATGAGATTGGGGATATGCCACTGTCCATGCAGGTGAAGTTGTTGCGGGTAATCCAGGAACGGGAGTTCATCCGGGTAGGGGGAATCAGTCCTATTCCTCTCGATGTGCGGATCATTACAGCTACGGCAAAAGATCTCAAGCCAGCCGTGTCGGATGGACTTTTCCGACAAGACCTCTATTTCAGGTTGAACGTGGTAAATATTGTTATGCCCAGCCTCAGAGAACGGAGACATGACATTCCCCTGTTGGCCTACCACAGTCTCGAGAAGTGCCGAAAAAAGATGGGTAAGGAGGTCAAGGCTATCTCCAAGGAGGCAATGGATCTGCTGGACCGCTACACCTTTCCCGGAAACGTCCGGGAACTGGAAAATATTATCGAGCGTGCCGTGGCCATGTGCCGGAGCCAAACCATTCTTCTCCGGGACCTCCCACAAGACTTGGTGGATGTGGCTCTCTATTCTTATCCCCGACCGGAGAAAGCACTCTTAAGCCTTGAAGAACTGGAGCATGACTATATTCGTCATGTACTCAACCTTGCAGGAGGAAACCGTACCCAGGCCGCTAAGATCCTGGGGATTGACCGTGCATCACTATGGCGGAAGATGAAGCGCTATGGATTGACTTAGTCCGTGTGTTCCTGCAACGGTGGTGTTTTCTATTGCAACAAAATGTTCTTCACCCCTTCTTTCCTTCCTTTCCGCAGCGCAGCTTTTTTTTCAGATGCTTTGCGCAACACATCTTTCCCCCTCTGACCCGCGCTTACTTTTTACGGTAGCCCTTTTATAGCCTGTATTCTCTCTAAGGGGCTTCAAAATATTTCTTATGGTACAGGTTTTGCTCTTCCGACATCAGGTGGGGGGATGGTCCCATGTTTCAGAGGATACTGGTTGTTTTGGAAAATGGAAAAGTCTGTCAAGAGGCTCTTGACTACGCCCGTGGTTTGGCCCTGAGGATGAGCGCAGAGGTAACCTTTCTCATGCTGGTGGAGATGTCCTTTCTGGACCGGCCTTACCTCGGCACCAAGAGAAATACTATAAGCCGGCTTGAAGACCGTATGGGCAAGATCATGGCGGGGTTTTCTGCTTCCTTCCTGCAAGAGGGTGTGGCCGTAGGGATGGCACTCAGGTTGGGAGATCCAGCCGAAGAACTATTGAAATTCCTGGCCGGCAGGTCCCCCTTTCATGCAATTATCTGGGGTAGTGGTGTGGATATTTCCGAGACGAGTCATACACGAAAGGGCCACTGGTTGAGTAAGGTGGCGGGGTCCCTCGAATGTCCTGTGTTTACAGTGAGCGCCGAAGCAAAAGGCACCAGCAGGTAGTAATCCTGCAGAGAGGAAAAGCCATGTCCATTGTTCTCATTTCATCTGACTCTTATGAGGAAGGTTCCGAGATTGCCGGGAAGACGGCGGAAGCCTTGGGATACGCATATCTGGGCAGAGAAATCCTTAATATGGTAGCAACCAGATATGACATACCACAAGACAAATTGCTTAAGGCCCTGGATGAATCGCCATCCATTTTCGGCATGCCTGCAAAGATTCGCCACAGATATCTGGCCTACATCGAGGAGGCTGTACTGGCACGGCTCCTGGAAGATAATGTAGTGTGTTATGGACTTGCTGCTCATCTTTATGTCCTTGGAGTCTCACATGTCCTGAAAGTAGGTCTTATTTCCGCCCGGGAAGAAAGGATTAAAAGAATTTCCTCGCGCGCTGGAATTTCCGAGGCAAAGGCAGGGAAGCTCATCTCTCGCGAGGAGAAACGCCAGAGACAGCGGTCCTTAGAAGCTTTTCGCATCGACGGAACAGATCCATCTTTCTACGACATGATTATCCGCCTCAGCAATATCGATCCTGACGATCTGGTCAAGACCATTACGGAGATTGTGGGTTACAGAAAGTTTAAACCCATGACCTATTCCATAAAATGTCTCACGGACAGAGAACTGGCCGCAAGGGTGAGGGCTGTCCTCCTGGCCGGTTTTCCCGACGTGCGGGTACAGGCGAACGGTGGTATGGTAGTTGTGGAAACAACGGCCATAAAGAGGGAGGAAGCGAAGAGAGTGGCGGCTATAAAGAAACTGGCGGACGGTATCTCTGGCGTGAGCCGTGTGGAAGTCCATGTTATAAACGACATCTTTCGTCAGGCAGCGGAGAGCTTTCGATGAACTCTATCTTAGATTTATTATACGGATGGCATAAGGAGGTGAACTATGCCTGAAAGACTTGAAGTTCTGCTTCTTGATGATGAGCCGATTGTCGGTAAAAGGCTTAAACCTGCACTAGCCAAGATCGGTTGTGATGTCGAGGTCTTCGAAAATCCGAGAGAGGCATTGAAACGTATTGAAGAAAAGAATTTTGATGTGGTGGTTACCGATATCCGCATGGATGAGGTAGATGGAATACAGGTCCTTGAATATGTGCGGAAGAAATCTCCCCGCACCAAGGTCATTTTGATCACGGGTTACGCCATGATGGCCCTGGCGAGAAAAGCAATGGAAAAAGGGGCTTTTGACTTTATTGCCAAGCCGTTTCAGCCCGACGATTTAAGAAAGGTGATTGCTAAAGCCGCCCATGCCCTGGGCTCTCCCCTTAATTTCGAGGCCGTGGAAATAAATGATGAATGAGAATTTACCCAAAGATCTGGAGGGAAGGTATGAACGGATCAAAGCCGTGGAAATGGCCCGTGAAGCCCTTCTGGCGAGACCAAGTCTCAGCCTCCGTCTGCAGATTTACTTCGGTTTTCTTCTGGTCTTTCTGTTTGCGGTAGGCATTGCTACGGCCCTGGTGTTTGCCATGTATCAGGTGGAAGACAAACTTCAATTTTTAGACATCGTCAATGAATACGTTATAGAGATTCAACAGGCCCGTCGTTTTGAGAAGAACTTTTTTCTGTATGGCACCAACTTAAGCGATGCCCTGGAAAATGTCGAAAAGGCACATGACATCTTGAGCCTAAATGCCGGGGAACTGGAAAAGATCATTGGCAGGAAGAGCCAGAGCACCATTCTTTTCAATATGTTGACTTATGAAAATCTGTTGCAGCGTCTTGTTAAACTGGAGCACCGTGGCATAAGTGACTCACCGGATTATATCAGGGCCAGAAAGGAAATCGAGATAGAACTACGAAGGCAGGGACAGCAGATGTTTTCCTTTGGCCAAGCCCTGATGAAACAGGAAAGGAATTCTCTTTCAGAGGCCATCCATCGCTCCCGCAAGATCCAGGTATATTCCCTTGTTTTTTTGTTCATCTTTATCGTCTTGAATGCCTATTTTCTGGGAAGCCGCATCCTTGGGTCCATTCAGCGCTTCTCTGATTACATCCGGCGTGTTGCCTCGGGTGACTTTACCCCTATAATGCCGGTGCGGCGATTTCGGGATGAGTTTACGGACCTGGCCATTGCCGCTAATCAGATGACCCATGAACTGGAAAGTCATGAAGCAGTACTCATTCAATCCCATAAGATGCGGGCCGTAGGCACACTGACTGCGGGTGTGGCCCATGAGTTGAACAATCCCATAAACAATATCACTCTGACTGCCCATATGCTTCTGGAGGACTATGAACATCTGACTGATGAGGAGCGTAAGGAAATGGTCAGGGATGTAGTTAGCGAGGCCAATCGTTCCAAGAGCATCGTTAGTAATCTGCTCGATTTTGCCCGTGAGAGCGGTTCTCAATTGGAACCCCTGGATCTTGAAAAAATCCTTAAAGACACTATCAGCCTGACAGCAAACCAGGTCAAACTGTCCGGCATTAAGATAGAGTTTCATGCTACCGATAAACTTCCCCGCATTCATGGCGATAGTCAGCAGTTAAAGCAGGTTTTTTTAAACCTTATCCTCAATGCCATCGATGCCTCTCACAAGGGGGGAAAGATTCAGGTCCTGCTTGTGCCTGCTGACGAGCCAAACTACGTGGCCGTCAAGGTCATTGACTTCGGCACCGGTATCTCGGAGCACATAATGAGTTCCCTCTTTGATCCTTTCTTTACCACAAAAGGTCAGGGTAAAGGTACCGGGCTGGGCTTGAGTGTATCTCAGGGAATTGTAGCCAAACATGGTGGCCAGATTCGTGTGGCCAGCAAGGAAGGTCAGGGATCTACCTTTACAATACTCCTGCCGGTGACTACGATCCCGGCACAGATCTCCGGCCCTCCTCTTCAGAAAAAGAATTTTTAAAAAGAAACGGAATACTTATCCCAACGGATATAAGAAAGGATGTTAATTATGGCTATTGTTTTTATTTCGAGTACTTCGGTAGAGCTAAGAAAGGAGGTAGCTGAAAACCTGGCTCGTAAGCTGGGATATCCCTGCCTCAGTCGGGAAGAAGTAGTCGACCGGGCTACTGAGGCGGGTATACCGGTGGGCAAGCTGGAAATGGCGGTTATTAAAAGTCCTGCTCCTTCTGAACGCCTGGCTCGCCTGAAAGAACGGTTTTTGGCTTTTGTTACTGCTGTTATATGTGAGCAGGCCGGAGAAAAAAATCTGATTTATCACGGTCGCGGGGGGCATTTTCTATTGCAGAATATCTCCCATGTCTTTCGCATACGACTGGTACCCAACAGAGAATCCCGGATCCAAACCACCATGCTTCGACTGCGTATGGATCGGCCTCAAGCGGAGAAATACATCCGGCAGGTGGATCAGGACATTGAAAAATGGGTACATCTTGTCCATGGCCAGGAGATCAATGATCCCAGACAATATGATCTTATTCTCAATCTCGAGAATATGAGCATGGCTAACGCCAGTGCCGCCCTCTGTTCCATGGCCGAATTACCGGATTTTCGTCCGACCCCGGCCTCGATAAGGACTATGGAGGACCACTGCCTGGCTGCTCACGCGCGTCTGAAATTGGCCCTTGATGGGCGAACGGCTGAGGCGGATTTAAGGGTTTCAGCTAATGAGGGGGTAATTACTGTGACTTATATGCCCCGACAATCCCAGGTGGCCAAATTCATTCCAGAAGTCTTGGCCGATCTTAGGGGAATTAAGGAAGTACTGGCTACCATGGCTGAAACAAACATCCTCTGGATACAGGAAGCCTTTACTCCTCAATCCGAGACTTATACTCAGTTAAATCAGATTGCCCAGCGCTGGGGAGCAGCGATTGAATTGCTTCGATTTGTATCTTCTCTCGAGAACGGAGAAAAAGCCTCTGAAGAAATTTCCCCTGTGCTGTCATCCGGGCGTATGGAGAAAGAAGGGTACGTGGGAGGGATTGGAGAGGACATCCCGGATATTCCCGAAAGCGATGACGGGGGTTTGAAGCAAACTATGGAGGAACTCATTCGGCAGGGCCGATCGGGGGGAAGTCACGCCTTAGCGGGGAACTTCCAGGCACTATCATCGGCCATCAGCCGCAATGCAAATTATAGTCTGGTAGTTATTGGTGATCTTTTCCTCTCTAAAGCTGAGATAGCTCGGCCCCGGATGGTCCGGGATTTAAAAATGTTTCTGGGGGAACGAATTCGTGTCCCGGTAATTTCCGGGGATGAGTTGCAAGAAAAATACCTTTTTAGCCGCAAACAGTTGGTTAAACTTCTGATCTTTATGGCTGCTGTTGCGGGAATCTACTGGGCCGTTTTCACCAATCAAGAACCCATCCTGATTTTCATTCAAAAGTACAAGGGTTGGAATTTGCTTTCGCTGATAACAATCGGCCTATTCACTCCACTGCTCGCCTATCTCTATGGAACAGTGGCTCACCTCTTTTTAAAGATGATCAAATTTGATTAAAGGAGAATACCATGACCGGAGAGCTAGTTAATCTATTTATTCCTCTTGATCTTTCCACCTGCGTACAGGTTGTTATATTAGGGTTTATCGGTGGAGTTTTAAGCGGGTTTATTGGAAGTGGCGGTGCCTTTTTCATGACACCGGGCATGATGAATCTGGGGGTCAACGGAGTGGTTGCTGTAGCAAGCAATATTACTCACAAATTCGGCAAAGCCATGATGGGTTCCAGGAAGCACGGAGAGATGGGGAATGTTGATAAAAAGCTGGCTATTTTTCTATTAGCCACTGCTTTTCTCGGTATCCGGATAGCCGTATGGATTAACAGCCTGTTGTTCAAAGGTGGAGGCGATGGTCACGGGACAGCTCAAGGAGCGGGAGCCAATCTCTATATCAGCGTTGTTTTTGTCAGTATTCTCACTCTGGTAGGAGCATCTATGCTCCGGGACACCTTAAAGAAGAGTAACGATAGCGAGGATGCCGGACCTTCCAGGAAAATAACTGAATTTTTAGCGAATTTGCATATTCCCCCTTTCATTTATTTTAAGGTGGCCGATGTCAGGATTTCTCTCTGGATTTTGCTCCTAGTGGGATTGGCTACCGGATATCTGGCCGGCACCATAGGGGTAGGAGGATTTATTGGGGTGCCTTCTATGATTTATATTTTTGGTATGTCCACAGCAGTAGCAGCAGGTACAGAGCTTTATCTGGCCATGTTTATGGGGGCTTTCGGCGCGCTTAACTATGCCTGGGAAGGATTTGTAGATATTCGCTTAACCATGTTACTCTTCCTCGGTTCTCTGGTAGGAGTTTATCTTGGCGCCTATGGGGTGAAAGTAGTTGGTGAAAAATACATACGCCTGGTAACAGGCATGATTATCATCCTTTGCGTATTGAGCCGTGCGATTTCCATACCCGTATATTTAAGACAGTTAGGATATCTAAACATTAGTCCCAGTCTGGATATCTGGTTCAATAGCGCCAGCAAGTATCTTCTTTTTGCCAGTGGTATCTTTGGGGTAACAGTCATTCTTTACCAAGTCTTCCAGGCCTATACAGCAAGAAAGAGGGTTCAGATGACCCTATCCTATGGTCGCAATCCTGAGTTTCTTAATGCGGAGGAAAAAATATGAAGAACAAATTGCAAATTCTTATTCTGGACGACGAGCCCATTGTGGGAAAGCGGTTAGGCCCTGCCTTGACTAAAATGGGTGCCGAGGTGGAGGTTTATGAAGACCCTCATCGCGTCTTAGAGCGTATGAAAGAAAAAACTTTTGATATTGTAGTCACCGATATTCGTATGGAAGACATTGATGGGATCGAGATTCTGGAAATAGTCAAGGCGAAATCGGAGCACACCAAAGTGATCATGATTACAGGCTATGCCACCGTGGAGCTGGCCCGAGAATCCTTGGGCAAAGGGGCTTTTGATTTTATCGCTAAACCTTTTAAGCCCGATGACCTGAGAGAAGTCATTGTCAGGGCCGCCGAATCCCTGGGATTCAAGGGACTGTCCTGGACAGGTTCACCCACCTGAAAAGAGTGACGAATTCTCCATTATGTTTCCCTCCCTTGATGGGGAGGGAACTGGATTAGAAATATCTGGACAAAATGATATTGCCCGTTTCTCTCTATCACTTATTCTAATGCCTCGCCGTCATATTGTTCATTGCAGGTATCCTTCCTAAAATCATCGTAGGTATTTAACCTAAAGTATACACAAAGGATAATTAGGTTTCTTGAAAACACTTGCCACTTCTGGTACACTAATATTTGTTTTTATGAGTGTTTCTTTTTTTCTTTGGTTTTTTATTCAACCACTACATAAGCAGACTTTAAAGACAGGCGAAGCTATCATCAACTTATCCAAGGCCCGTGCGTGACTTTTTAACCCTTTATCTGTTTGGAGGTTTTTTATGAACCAAAATACTCAGAACCCAAGCGGCAGACTCGCTCCTGCAATAACAGTAAAGGCCACCTTGAAAGACGATATCCGCCGTCATATTCTATTCACTCTGGGTAATGATCCGGAGAAGCCCGATCTGTATTCCATTTATATGGGGCTGGCATACTGTGTGCGCGACCGACTGATCGAGCGCTGGGTCAAAACCCAGCGCTCGCTTTACGATACCCTGGCCAAGCGGGTCTATTTTTTATCTCTGGAATTTTTACCGGGCCGGTTTCTGAAAAACTATCTCATCAGCCTGAATATGGAGGAAGAGGCCCGCCGGACGCTGCAGGAAATGGGAATCGATCTGGACGAACTGGAGGAAGAGGAATGGGACGCCGGTCTCGGCAACGGCGGCCTGGGGCGCCTGGCGTCCTGTTACATGGACTCCATTGCCTGTCTCAAACTGCCGGGATACGGATACGGCATCTTGTATGACTACGGCATCTTTCATCAGGTCCTGGAAAACGGCAGCCAGCGCGAGCAGTGCGACAACTGGCGCCGGCGCGGCAACCCCTGGGAAATCAAGCGCGCTCAGCATCTGGAACCGATCCGGTTCTACGGTCGATCCGAGCCCTACCGCGACAACGAGGGACGGCTCCGCTACCGCTGGGTCGGTGGCGAAATCGTTATGGCAATGGCCTGTGACATACTTATTCCCGGCTACGGTGATGATTATGTCACCAATATGCGCTTATGGGCCGCGCAATCCAGCCGCGAATTTAATCTGGAAAACTTCAGCCATGGCGATTATATCGGCGCGGTGCAGTCCAAAGTGATGGGTGAGAACATTTCCAAGGTGCTCTATCCCAGCGATGAAATCGAAGCGGGTAAAGAGCTGCGGCTCAAACAGCAGTATTTCTTCGTCGCGGCGACACTGGCCGACATACTCAGGCGTTTCAGGAAACAGAGCGATTCGTTTGTGGATTTTCCGGATTTTGTGGCCATTCAACTGAATGACACCCATCCCACCATTGCCATCCCGGAACTCATGCGCGTTCTGATGGATGAGCACGCTCTGGAATGGGACGACGCCTGGGCCGTCTGTGAAAAAACGTTTGCTTATACCAATCATACGGTGTTACCAGAGGCGCTGGAAACCTGGCCGGTAGGACTGATCGGTCGGCTGTTGCCCCGGCATTTGGAAATCATTTATGAAATCAATCATTGTTTTCTGGCGGCGGTGAGAAAAAGATGCCCTGACGACCAGCATTTGCCAACCAACCTTTCCCTCATCCAGGAAGGAGCCGTGCAGCAGGTGCGCATGGCTCATCTTGCGGTCGTCGGAAGCCATTCGGTTAACGGGGTAGCTGCCCTGCACTCCCGTATTTTGAAAAACGGCCTGTTCAGAGATTTTGACCGGTTTTTCCCCGGTCGTATCAAAAACGTCACCAACGGCATCACACCACGCCAGTGGCTGCTTCAGGCCAATCCGTCACTGTCGCGGCTGATTACGTCGGTAATCGGACCGGGCTGGATTAACGCGCTCGACCAGTTCGAAAAACTGGCACCGTACGCAGATGACCCCAAATTCCGCGACGCCTGGATGGCATCGAAACGGGAAAATAAACAAAGGCTGGCTTGCTATATTCTGCGCAAAACCGGACAAGAGGTGGACCCGAACACCATGTTCGACGTGCAGGTCAAACGCATCCACGAATACAAACGCCAGTTGCTCAATATCCTGCACGTGATCACACAGTATAACCGCATCAAGGCAGACCCTGCGGCAGCGGTTGTGCCGCGCACCGTGATATTTGCCGGAAAAGCCGCACCGTCCTATTATCAGGCCAAACGGATCATCACGCTGATCAATTCAGTTGCGGACGTGGTCAACAGCGATCCGGAGGTCCGGGCAAAGCTGCGGGTACTTTTCCTCCCCAATTACTGCGTCTCCAATTCCGAAAAAATCGTTGCGGCAGCCGACCTTTCCGAGCAGATCTCAACCGCGGGTATGGAAGCTTCCGGAACGGGAAACATGAAGATGGCGCTGAACGGCGCACTGACCATCGGGACCATGGACGGCGCCAATGTGGAGATTATGGAGGAGGTGGGCCGTGAAAATATATTCATTTTCGGCTTGACGGCTGAAGAAGTAACGGCCCTGCGCAACCGTGGTTACGATCCCGTAACATATTACGCCGGTGACGAAGAGCTTAGAAGAGTTCTTGACATGATCGTCTCGGGCTTTTTTTCACACGGTCAACAGGAACTGTTTGCCCCGATCATCAGGGCGCTGCGCGACCATGGTGATTACTATATGATTCTGGCAGACTATCGTTCTTACATTACTGCTCAGGAAGAAGTCAGCCGGTTGTTTCAGAACCCGGATGAATGGGTGCGCCGTTCCATTCTCAACACCGCCCATATGGGCAAGTTCTCCAGCGACAGGGCAGTCATGGAATATGCCGAAAATATCTGGCGGGTACACCCCCTCGCATAAAGAGCGGGTTTCCGTCATTACAGGCGACAATCTTTTTAAAGAGGGCAGGAATGTATTTTTTATTTCTCAGGGTAACCGGTAAAGTTGAGAGGTTTGGCCATATCTCAATCACAGGTGGTGAATAAGTAATGAGGACGGACAAGGAAGGTTCCTTTTTCAATATTATCCTGGATAGTATAGCTGACATGGTCTTCACCATCAATGACAAGGATGAGATTACCTCCTTTAACCGGGCGGCGGAAGAAATCACGGGCTTTAGTAAAGACGAGGCTATCGGGCAGCATTGCTTCAATATCTTCAGAGCTAATATCTGCCAGACTAACTGTGCCCTCAAACAGACTTTAAAGACAGGTGAAGCTATCATCAATTTGCCCATTAATATCCTCAACAAAAAGGGGAAAGAAATACCCGGAAGTATCAGTACATACGTACTCAAAGACGAAAAAGGAGAGGTTATTGGCGCGGTGGAGACCTTTAGAGACCTCTCGGTGGTAGAAGAATTGAAGAAGGAGATAACGCGACAGTATTCCCTTGAGGATATTATTAGTAAGAATCATCAAATTCAGGAGATATTTCATATTCTCCCGGATATTGCTAAAAGTGACTCCACCGTTCTGATCCATGGCCCCAGCGGTTCGGGTAAAGAGCTTTTTGCCGGAGCTATCCACAACCTGAGCCACCGGAAAAGATATCCCTATGTGAAGGTAAACTGCGGAGCACTTCCCGATACACTTCTGGAGTCCGAACTTTTTGGGTATTTTAAAGGAGCTTTTACTGATGCCAGGAGAGATAAACCAGGCCGATTTGCCCTAGCAGAAGGGGGTACCATCTTCCTGGACGAGATAGGGGATATGTCTCCCGCTCTTCAGGTGAAAATTCTTCGAGTCTTACAGGAGAAAGAGTATGAGCCACTGGGAGGAACAGGCACAATTAAGGCTGATGTAAGGATAATAACTGCCAGTAACAGAGATCTATATGAGCTTGTTAGAACCGGGATTTTCAGGGAGGACCTGTTTTATCGGCTCAACGTGGTTAAGATTGAACTTCCACCTCTGGCCGAACGGAGGGAAGATATCCCCCTTCTCATAGATAACTTCATTCATAAGTTCAATTTAAGAAAAGGGAAAAAGATTGCCGGGGTTTCCGATACCGTAATGGAATTTCTAATGGGCTATGATTTTCCCGGTAACATACGGGAACTGGAAAATATAATTGAACATGCCTTTGTCCTGTGTAAAGAAAATATTATCGAACTAAAGCACCTGCCCCCGGAGTTCATTCGGGGTTTCAAGGAAAGAAAAACTCCACCCAAACCAACCGTGAGCCATCCCCTGAAAAATGCTGAGGCAGAGTTAATCCAGAGGATCATGGAAAAACACCACGGAAATAGAACGGAAACTGCCCGAGAATTGAAGATCAACCGCTCAACACTATGGAGAAAGATCAGAAAGTATGGTCTTTAAATGCTGGTGTCAGTTGCATTTATGAAACTGTTGCATGCAACGTGATGCGTTATTGCACCTAAATATCAAACACTTTCCTTCTCTTTTGCTATCGTAGACCATCATAAAATCCTGTATTTACTATCCTTCAAACATATTATTACAATTATCCCATCCTGGCATACCCTTTGCGACTATTATGCGACGGAGGTAAAAGATGAAGGTTGCCATACCCCTCTTCGGTAATTGGATCTCTCCCCGTTTCGGTTTTTCCTCTGAAATGTGGCTTCTAAATATAGAACAGGGAAAGATAATTTCTCAAAGTAGGATATCGATGACCGGGTTAGCAATTCCCCAGTGGCTTAACCATATTTCCTCTTTGGGGGTTGACAGTATTATCTGTGGTGGGATAGATCGGTTTTGTCATCATCAGCTTGAAAATCTGGGAATATCGGTTATTCCTGAGATTGTTGGTGAGGCCAACGAGGTTCTCAGCCTGTTTTTAAACGGGGAACTACAGCCGGGTCTTCGAATCTGCCCGGGTAAGGGGAGAAATTTTAGAGGAAGAAGAGGAAGAGAAGGTATGCCCCTAGGACTGCCGGGGGCAATGGATGAAAAGAAAAAATAAAGGAGAGTAAGCATTATGAGTAACGAGAAATGTGACCAAGATTCTACCTGCAAATCCGGCGATCAAGAAGGTAAGTGTTCTCAGAAGGAAAAAGAAGATCAGTCCGAACACTTAATTAGGAAAACGATGGGGGAAATAAAAAATAAATTTATGGTTCTGAGCGGCAAGGGGGGAGTGGGTAAAAGCTCAGTGGCTGTCAATTTAGCGGTGACCCTTGCTAGCGAAGGCTTTAGTGTGGGGATTATAGATGCGGATATTCATGGGCCGGATATCCCTAAAATGATGGGTGTGGAAGGAAAAAGTCTGGTGGGGCGTGGAGACGCTCTTCTTCCCATAGAAGCTAAAAATGGAATTAAGTTGATTTCTGCCGCCTTCCTCCTCCGAAGTAAGGACGATGCCGTTATATGGCGAGGACCATTGAAGCACAGCCTTCTTAAACAGTTTTTGGGAGATGTCCTCTGGGGTCCATTGGATTATCTCATAATTGATCTGCCTCCGGGGACTGGTGATGAAGCCCTTAGTACCGCCCACCTCATAAAGGATGTGGATGGTGCTGTTATTGTTACTACCCCTCAGGATGTTGCCCTCCTGGATGCACGAAAAAGCATTACCTTCTGTCGCCAGATAAAGATTCCTCTCATCGGGGTGGTAGAGAACATGGGCGGGTTTATTTGCCCTCACTGTAAGCAGAGTCTTGATATATTCAAGGTGGGTGGGGGCGAGAAAGCTGCTCAGGAAATGGGGGTTCCATTTTTAGGGAGGATTCCTCTTGATCCGGAAATGGTGAACAGTTCTGATAGCGGACTTCCTTTTGTAGCTAATCATCCTGATTCAGAAACAACTGAAGTATTCTGCCGGATTGCAAAGGAGTGGAGGAGGCTTCTGGAAGGTAATAATAAGAAAAAAGCTAAGGTTGGTTAAGCTCAACCATGCAAGTCAGAAAAGGAGGCAACAATGAAAAGAATATGCTTTGCCTGTGAAAACAATGGTGGTCTTAAAAGTCGGATGAGTATGCATTTGGGCCGCTGTCCTTATTATACCATGGTAGATGTGGAAGGAAGAGATATCCAAGGTGTTGAAGTCGTGGAAAATCCTTATTTCAATGACCATACTCCCGGGGTTGTTCCTCATTTCATTAATAGTCATAAGGCCAATGTGATGATAGCAGGGGGGATGGGGCCTCGGGCGATTGAAATTTTCCAGAGTCTGGGAATTGAAGTGGCTACCGGTGTTGGTGGGCAGGTGGAAAATATTCTCGATGCTTATTTTGAGGGAAAGGTTCAAGGCACTTCAGCCTGTCCCCATGACCATGCTCAACATGAATGAACATGGTGGGGATAAAAGAGTCAGGATATTTTAAGACAGATTCTTGAGAAAAGGAGGTGAGAATTATGACTTATGGAAGAGGTTTTGGCAGAGGCTTTGGGTTCAGAGGTAATTCTCCTCCCTGGCCTTATATCGGTTTGGGAAGAGGTGGGCTTCCCCGCTGCTGGGCTTATTTGTCCTATCCTCCATATGAAGGAACCCAGTATAGTGAAGCCTATCCGTCTGGAACGGAATATTCTTATCCTGCGGGGTTTAGAGCTCCTGGAATATCACCTTCCGGTCCCGCTATGCCGCCGGATCAGGAATTAGACTTTTTAAAAGGCCAGTCGGAGAGGTTGAGACAACAACTGGAACAGATCGATGCCAGGGTCGAGAAACTAAGAAGTATGCAGTCCAATAACCCCGATAAATAAACTTAGAGAATTATGATTACTTTGGGGCAGGGCTGTAATAGAGGCAAAGGAGGTGGTTTTTATGAAGATTTGTGTTTCAGCTTCAGCACCCGGTCTGGATGCTCAAGTAGACCCGCGTTTTGGAAGATGTCAGTATTTTACCATTGTTGACACCGATACTATGGAATTTGAGTCGGTCGAAAATTCCAATGCCGCTACTATGGGGGGGGCAGGAATACAGGCAGCTCAGTTTGTAGCCAACAGGGGAGTTGAAACGGTGCTTACTGGCAATGTAGGTCCTAATGCCTATAATACTCTCCAGGCAGCCGGAGTGAAAATAATAGGCGGTGTGAGCGGGGCGGTGAAAAAAGTAGTGGAGGCATATAAGAGTGGAAAGATAACGGCGCCACCTCTCTCAGGACCGAGCGTAGGATCCCATTTCGGCACGGAGAACTCAGCACAATTTCCAGGTCAAGGCATGAGTGGTGGCAGAGGAATGGGGCGCGGTGGGGGTGGTGGGAAGAAGAATGGATAGGGAATGATTATCCCTATTGGAAAATACTCGGGAGGTTTTCTTAAAGGAACAAGAAAGGAGATGATTGTATGCCTAGAGGAGATGGAACCGGCCCTATGGGAGGAGGACAGTCGGGAGCGGGAAGAGGCACAGGGACAGGAAGAGGAATGGGAGCGGGTAGAGGCGGGGGTAGAGGGGCAGGCCCTGGAGGTGAGTGTGTCTGTCCCGCCTGTGGTACTACTGCCCAGCATCAGGCAGGT
>JBAZOY010000036.1:0-23623 GCA_041648505.1 Syntrophales bacterium
TTCACAGAATTACGTGATAGCTATTCGATTGTCAGAGAACTTTGTTTGCTATGTGCTGGCACATTTTTCCGTTATCGATGTCCTGGCACTCAACAATTAGTCGTTAGTCCTTATATATTTTAACTTTTAGAGACCTTTGCAAAATAGTAGACTTTGCATTAAGAGGGCGTGAACTAAAGGTTTTTCTCACGGGCAGACCAGCGTAGCGCAGTACCATAAAGGCAATGTCCGACCACGTAATCGTGATTTTTGCTTATAAAACAAAGCAAGGTGTGTCCATGGTTGAAAAAGATTTTTGAGCGCCGGTGGATGCATTTTTTAAAAAAATTAAACTATGGATATACGGAGCATTTTGAACCTGGCGGCAAATGGCCTTGAGCGTATGGGCATTCCCACCCCCCGTCTTGATGCTGAAGTTCTCCTTTCCCACTATCTAGAAACTGACCGTCTCGGTCTCTACAGGAATCCCGAAAGGCTATTGGCAAACGAAGCTGTTTACGGATTCCATTCGTGTCTTGCAAGAAGGCAAAAGGGGGAACCGGTTGCCTATATAACTGGGCAGAAAGAGTTCTGGTCTCTCATTCTTGAAGTCAATAAGGAAGTGCTCGTGCCGAGGCCGGAAACGGAAGTTCTTGTAGAAGAAGTACTAAGAATATGTTCGGACTTAAGTTTCAAAAATATCGATATTCTTGAAATTGGCACGGGCAGTGGGGCCATAGGTATAGCCCTGGCCTCTGAGTTGAAGGAGTCACGTATTGTGGCCACAGACATCTCTCAGGGTGCCATTAAGGTCGCCATGAGAAATGCCTGCAATAATAACGTTGAGAACAGAATGTCTTTCCGGCAGGGAAATTTGTTCGAGCCTATATCAACAGAAAAATTTGATTGCATCGTCTCCAATCCTCCCTACATTTCTAAAGACGATTTCCATTACCTTCCCATAGACATCAGAATGTTTGAGCCCGAATTAGCACTGGTCGCTGAAAGGGAGGGCCTATCATTTCACGAAATCATCATTAGAGAAGCAAGATCCTACTTGAAAGAGGAGGGGTGGCTTCTTATGGAAATAGGGACTGGGCAGAAGGACCGTGTCGAAGATATTTTCAGGAAATCTGGTTTTTACGATGATATTGGTTTCAGGTTGGATTACGCCGGTATAGAGCGGGTCGCCATGGCAAGAAAGAAGGGGTAGTAAATGGATAAGATGATCATCTATGGTGGCGAGAAGCTCCAGGGTGAAGTCCGTATCAGCGGCGCTAAGAATGCCGCGCTCCCCATCTTAGTTTCCTCACTTCTTGTGGAAGGTTGGAATACCTTTCACAATATCCCCGATCTTGTGGACATTCAGACCGCCAAGAAACTCTTACAGAGTCTGGGAGCGGAAATCGAAGGGGAGTCGACAGCCAGGATAAGGGTAGGCGAAATAAACAATTATGAGGCTTCCTACGATCTTGTCAAGATGATGAGAGCCTCGATCCTAGTTCTTGGTCCTCTCGTGGCCAGAATGGGCAGGGCAAAGGTCTCTCTTCCCGGAGGATGCGCCATAGGTGACAGGCCGGTGAACCTTCATGTTAAGGCCCTCCAGGATATGGGGGCAGAGGTAAAACTGGAGGATGGTTATATAGTAGCTAAGGCATCGCGACTGAAGGGAACATCTATATATTTCGACATCTCTACGGTCACAGGAACAGAAAATATAATGATGGCCGCCTGTCTGGCAAAGGGAACAACCATACTGAAAAACGCGGCCAAAGAACCGGAAGTCGTTAATCTTGCCGATGTCCTGACCGGTATGGGGGCAAAAATAAGTGGAGCGGGAACAGACAACATCATAATTGAGGGAGTTGACCGCCTGCATTCTGTGGAGGCTACTGTTATACCTGACAGGATTGAGGTAGGAACGTTCCTGATTGCCGCCGGAATAACAGCAGGAAACATCAAGATATTAGGGTGCAACCCCTCCCACCTTGATCCGCTGATTACCAAGCTACGGGATACCGGCATGGAGATAACCATAATTGACGGAGGCATCAGGGCAAAGGGCACCGGGTCAATTAAAAATATTGATATAAAAACCCTTCCTTATCCAGGATTTCCCACGGACCTGCAGGCTCAGATAATGGCCCTTATGTCAGTAGGAAAGGGATGCAGCATGATTACAGAAACGGTTTTTGAAAAAAGGTTTATGCATGCAAGCGAGCTGAAAAGAATGGGGGCCGATATAAAGATCAAGGGGAATATTGCCCTCGTAAATGGTGTACCGAAGCTAAAGGGTGCGCAGGTCATGGCCACCGACCTCCGGGCATCCGCTTCTCTGATCCTTGCCGGGTTGGCAGCGGAGGGTAAGACCGAACTTTCACGTGTCTACCATATTGACAGGGGATACGAAAGAATAGAAAACAAACTTTCCGCCTTGGGCGCCAATATAAAAAGGATCGTTGCTTAGAATGAAAATTATACGCACAAGTGATTCTAATTTTGAAAAGATATTCCAGCAGTTGAGGCATAGGGGTAAAGTCTTTGATGAAAATGTATGGAAGGATGTCAAAAAGATTGTAGAAGATGTAGCCTCCAGAGGGGATAATGCCCTTTTCGAATATACTGAAAAATTTGATGGGCAGAAGATAAATGCCGTTAGTATCACGGTATCTTCCGAGGAAATGGAAGATGCCATTAGAATGGTAAAATACAAAGATATGGAAGTGCTGAAACTGGCTGCCGACAGAATAAAAAGATTCCACGAAATACAGATCACCCCCGACTGTTTCTGTTCCGACGAAGAGGGAATTGAACTTCGGCTGCAGATATTGCCTCTGCAACGTGTTGGGATATACTGCCCCGGGGGCCTCGCATTTTATCCCTCTACGGTACTTATGGCGGCAATCCCGGCAATGATTGCCGGTGTAGAAGATATATTTCTTGTCACGCCCCCCAGAGGAAAAGGAATAAATCCCCTCCTTGCCGCTGCCGCAAGGATAAGCGGCGTGAAACGAATATTCAGGATCGGTGGCGCTCAGGCAATAGCAGCACTCGCCTATGGCACCGAATCAATTCCGGCGGTAGATAAAATCGTAGGGCCGGGAAATGCTTACGTAGCAGCAGCAAAAAAGATAGTCTACGGACAGGTTGCGATTGATATGATTGCCGGCCCCAGTGAAATTCTTATAATCTCTGATGGGAGAACAGATGCGTCCCTCGTAGCTGCCGATTTACTCGCCCAGGCCGAGCATGACGAAATGGCCAGTGCCATCCTTTTGACATTCGACGAAGCGTTTGCCCAACGGGTAGCCTCCGAGATCAAGGTACAACTGAACAGCCTCTCGAGAAAAGAGATTGCTGAAAATTCCCTTCAGGAGTTCGGCGCTATTATTCTGGTTGAAGATACGAATGAGGCCATTGCCATTGCCAACCGTTTTGCCCCGGAACATTTAGCGCTAATGGTTGAAAAGCCACAAGAAATATTAGGTAGAATTAAAAACGCCGGGGCCGTGTTTCTCGGATCCTGGACACCGGAGGCCATCGGAGATTATATCGCAGGTACCAACCACATCCTCCCCACAGGGGGAACGGCAAGATTTTCCTCTCCTTTAGGAGTCCACGATTTCCTGAAGCGTACCAGCGTACTGTCTTTTTCTGATGAGGCATTCCACAGGTATGGTGAGCAGGCAACTAGATTTGCAAAGCTGGAAGGTCTCGATGGTCATAGTAGATCCCTTGCCATGAGAATGGCACAAAGACCCCCTAAAAAGGCTTGACAAAATATACGTCTTGACTAAGATATCTTGCAATTCAATACAGGTTAGCAAGGGTAAAGTATTGAGGGGCATAAAGATGTCTATCATGTTTGCTGTTTGAATTTTTTATTAAACTGCTAAGCATTCGCGTTATCCTTCAGTTTAATAATTTTTTCTTTGAGTTTTTGAGTGTTTACGAGGAGTGTTGTCGTTTTGCGGGCGTAATTCAGCGGTAGAATGTCAGCTTCCCAAGCTGGACGTCGTGGGTTCGATTCCCATCGCCCGCTCCAATCTCCCCCCCTGCCTCCTCTTCTGAAAAAGGGACTTTTATTTTCCTTCCTGTGTAGAAAGGCCATCTAATATCTGCCAAAGAAAAAATTATTTTTCCCTTGCAATCTCTATCTCACTGTGCTAGATTTTTGCTAAATTCATCGTACGTTATTGATGAGTGGGCTTGTTGCCCACTTTTTTGTTGTGAGCTATGACTTTCCAAACATACAAAGATAAAATCAAACAACTGGTAGAACCTGTTATTGAGTCCGAAGAAATGGAATTGATTGATGTCGAATGTCTAAAGATGAAATCAAGATGGGTTGTTCGGATTTACATAGACAAGGAAGCAGGAGTTACTCTCGATGATTGCTGCAAAATAAGTAACCAAGTCAGTGATATCCTTGATATTCACGATGTGCTTCTTGGTTCATATAGCTTGGAGGTCTCCTCACCCGGCCTTGATAGACCACTTGTTAGAGACAAGGATTTTATAAAATACCGGGGACACAAGGTTCGTGTCAAAGTAACTGAAAAGCTGGAAGGAATAAAAAATTTTCGTGGAAAACTGATTGACTTTTGCGAGGAAGAAGGAAATAAGGTACTAGTTGTTGACACAGCAGGGAAGGTTCATCGCATACCGAAAAAGCTGGTGGTCAAGGCAAATATTGAATATGATTTCGACGCAGACATCGGACCTCGCTGAAGATGGTTACAGATGGAATAGGGGGATTCTTAAATGTTGTCGGAACTTAAACGTCTGATTGAACAGATGGGCAAGGACAGGGGTATAGACAAAAGTGTCATCATAGATGCTCTCGAAACTGCCATGTTAACGGCGGCACGAAAAAAACTGGGGGCGCATGTAGACATTGAAGTCCAGTACAATGAAGAAGCTGGAGAGCTTGAGCTCTTCCAGTTCAAAACCGTCGTGGAAAAAGTATTGGATCCTCACGTCCAGATATCCCTTGAAGAAGCAAGAAAAAAATTAGATGAGGATGCAGAGCCCGGAGACAGTCTCGGTACTAAGATAGAAGCAAGCACATTTGGCAGGATCGCTGTCCAAACGGCCAAACAGATTATTATACAGCGGGTGAATGATGCAGAGCGGGACATTATCTACGAGGAGTACAAGAATAGAAAGGGCGAATTAATCACAGGTTTCGTCCAAAGATTTGATGGGGGAAATGTTATCGTTAATCTTGGCCGTACAGAAGGTGTGATCCCGGCGGTCGAGCAGGTTTATAGAGAGACGTACAAGCGAGGAGAGCGTATTCGGGCTTATATATGTGATGTTAAAAAAGCAGCTAAAGGTTCCCAGATCATCCTTTCAAGAACCCATCCCAATTTTATCAAGGTCCTCTTTGAAGTTGAGGTCCCCGAAATATCTGAAGGATTGATTGAAGTGGTAAACATATCAAGAGAACCGGGGAAAAGGACGAAGATTTCTGTAAGAACCATGGACAAGGATATAGATCCGGTTGGTGCCTGCGTCGGTATGAGAGGGAGCCGGGTACAGAGTGTTGTCCAGGAATTGAGGGGGGAAAAAATCGATGTTGTCCCCTGTTCTGACGATCCGACAACCTATGTATGCAACGCCCTATCTCCGGCCAAGGTTAACAGAGTTCTTATGGATGAGGAAAGTCACTCTATGGAGGTTATCGTTCCCGATGATCAATTATCTCTTGCCATAGGGAAAAATGGACAGAATGTCAGGTTAGCCGTTAAATTAACCGGATGGAGGATTGACGTCAAGAGTGAATCCATGGCGACAAGGCAGGAGGAAGAAGGGTATAAATCACTTATGAAAATACCAGGCATTGGGCAAGTAACGGCAGAGCGTCTCTACGGAGAAGGATTAAAGAGTATTGCCATAATCGCTGCGGCTGATCCTGAAATGTTGTCTTCTTTCCCGGGTGTGGGTGAGAAAACTGCTTCGCTGTGGATAAAAGCAGCAGGTGAGATAATTAATCAGGAAATTGAGAAAAAAACGACTCATTAGACTTAGACCATAAACTATAGAAATTGCACAGAACTACAACAAAGATAAAGGTATGGCAATCAGCTAAAGTCTGAAGTCTGATAGGAGTGTTTCGAAAATGCCTAAAAAGAGAGTTTATGAGTTGGCCAAAGAACTCGGCCTTGATAATACGGAATTTATCTCTCGTCTGGAAAAGATCGGTATTGCTGTGAAGTCGCATTCAAGCACCATTGAAGATTCTGATGTACAGAGAATCAAAGAAGAATTACTGTCCAGTGATCCTCTTGAGGTAGTTGAAAAAAGGATAAAATCCACTGTAATAAGAAGAAGAGCTGTTCGCCAGCATGTTGATGAGGTAAAAACGGAGGCAGTCGATGAAGTCACTCCTGTCGAGATTTCAAAAGAGGAAACAGAGCATCCCCCGCAAGAAGCCAGTCGGGTGGAAGTAATTATAGAAAAAGAAGCCGCTATCCTGAAAAAACCAATACCCGACAAGGAGGTGTTGGAAAGTAAACCGGGAAAAGTAGCTGCCGAAGAAAAACCTGCCCCTCCTCCTATCTCCCCGCCGGCATCCGTAGCTGCGAAACCAGAGGAACCTGCGACGCCTGAAAAGAAAGAGACTAAACCTGCTCAGATACCAAAAAAGCCTGCAACAGAAATTAAGAAAGAAATTCCAGAGAAAACAAAGCCTGTAGTCATTGAAGATACCACTCCTTCTAAAGAGGAGAAACCAAAGAAAAAGTGGAAGAAACCGGTGGAGGTGGTGATAGGGGATCAACTGCCAACACGGAAAAAGGTTGTCGTCAAAAAAACTACAGGTAAAAAAGGCAGATACCCAAAGACGGAAAAAGTCGAAGAGAGGGCTGCAAGGTGGAGGGAAGAAAAAAAGGCTCCCGTTATCAGAATGAAAAAAACGGTTATTACCGTTCCCAGGGCTATCAAGAGAAGGATAAAGGTAGGGGAGGAGATAATAGTTGGTGACCTTGCCAGGAAGATGGGTGTTAAGGCTTCTGAGGTGATCCGCAAATTGATCTCCATTGGTATGATGGTAACCATTAACCAGCCGATTGATCACGAGGCTGCAACTATCATTGCCAGTGAATTTGAATACCAAGTGGAGCCTATAACTAACGAATATGCTGGATCCGTGCAACAAGCAGCTATATCCGAGAAAAATCTCAAACCCAGGGCTCCGGTTGTTACTATTATGGGACATGTTGACCATGGCAAGACATCCCTTCTGGATACCATTAGACATACTAATGTAATCGACGGCGAGGTAGGTGGTATCACCCAGGCTATCGGAGCATATCATGTACATATAAAAGACAGGGATATTATCTTTCTCGATACTCCTGGTCACGAAGCCTTCACTGCCATGAGGGCCAGAGGAGCTCAGGTTACAGATATTGTTATTCTTGTCATTGCCGCTGACGACGGAGTTATGGATCAGACCATCGAGGCCATCAATCACTCAAAGGTAGCCGGCGTTCCTATCATTGTGGCAATCAATAAAATTGATAAACCAAACACTGATCCGGAAAAGATCAAGCAGGCATTGACTGAATATGATCTTGTACCTGAAGAATGGGGTGGTAGCACCATATTCTGTGAAGTATCTGCAAAGAAAAAACTAGGCATTGAGGAACTTCTCGAGATGGTACTTCTTCAAGCAGACGTCATGGAGCTAAAAGCCGATCCCGATCAGCCTGCCCGTGGCATAGTTATTGAGGCAAAGCTTGATCGTAGGCGCGGAGCCGTGGCAACCGTTTTAATCCAGGAAGGTACCCTAAGAGAGGGGGATACTTTTGTATCGAAAACTGAGACTGGAAAAGTCCGGTTGATGACCAACGACAAGGGACAAAGGATCAAAGAGGCAGGACCGTCAATACCGGTGGAAGTTATTGGATTTTCGAAGGCCCCTCAGGTAGGTGCCGAATTTATTTGCGTGGAAGACGAGAAAAAAGCACGCAGTATCGGAGAGTACTGGCTCAGAAAAGAACGGGAACGGGATCTTTCCGCTTCTTCCAAGATTACCCTCGAGCAATTATATCAGAAAATTAAAGAGGGGACAAAGGAGTTCAATGTCATTATCAAGGGTGATGTCCAGGGGTCAGTTGAGGCCCTAACCGAAAATTTGAATAAACTAAGCACAGTAGATGTAAAATTGAAAATCATCCACAGTTGCACAGGAACTATTACAGAAACAGACGTGATGCTGGCTTCGGCATCTAATGCAATCATTGTTGGTTTTAATGTCAGACCCGATAGTAGAGTCGTCGAGGTGGCGGAAACGGAAGGGGTCGACATTAAACTATACGATATTATATATAACGTCATTGCCGATGTGAAGGACGCCATGGAAGGTCTTCTTGAACCCGTTTACAAAGAGGTAGTCCAGGGACGTGCCGAGGTCAGACAGCTATTTAAGATACCAAAGATAGGAACCATAGCCGGTAGTTATGTAACAGACGGAAAGATTACCAGGAAGTCTAATCTTAAGCTGGTGAGAGACGGTGTGCCGATTTACGATGGCAAACTGCTCTCCCTTAAACGGTTTAATGAAGATGCAAAAGAAGTTCAAGCAGGATTCGAATGTGGTATAGGGATAGAGAATTTTAATGATATCAGAATAGGAGATATCATCGAGGCGTATGTTAACGAACAAATGGAAAGGAAGTTATAAACAGTCCTCTCGGCAACCCAACAGGCAAAAAAGAAAATAAAAGATGGGCGTCGGGTTAAGTATAGTAGATTTATTGTTTACTGAGAGCAGTTCCCTGAAAGAAAAAAGGGGAGTACTGAGCAGGATACTAAAGCGAACGCAAAATACTTTTAATATTTCCATTGCTGAAATCGGTGAAACTGATCGATGGAGGCGAGCTAAGGTTGGTTTTAGCATAGTCGGAAACGACAGACGTTATATAAATGGCAAGATAGACCATATCTTAGAGTTTATAAATAACCTGCAGCTTGCCGAGGTAATAAATACGGAGATTGAAATTATAAGCATCTCAGATACAATGGATTCATGTGCTATCTGACAGGCAAGTATGATGAACTTTAAAAGAGCAAACCGGGTAGCTGAGCTTATCAAAATGGAAGTCTCGGATCTACTGCTAAAGCGGGTCAGGGACCCACGTATCGGGCTAATCACCATTACAGGGGTGAAATTGACCGATGATTTACGCCTGGCGAAGATATTCTTTGTTGAAATGGGAAAAGATACCTGCTCTGATGAAACCAGAACAGGCCTTCAGAAGGCAACAGGTTTTTTGAAAATGGAGTTGGGAAAGAGATTGCAATTGCGCTACGTACCGGAACTCATCTTCGTTTATGATGAATCATTTGCCTATGGAAGTCACATAGAAAAACTTTTAGCAGAAATACAACATATAGATACCGAGGCGTGATTATTACAAATATCGTTGATATCATCAATAATAGCCATGTTTTCCTTATTACCTCCCATGTGAGACCCGATGGCGACTCCATTGGTTCGGAATTGGCTTTATACCACATACTTCGGCATATGGAAAAGGAGGCAATTGTTTATAATCATGATGAAACCCCCCGGAATTATCGTTTTCTTCCCGGCAGTGATATTATAGTTCACCAACTTCCCATAACGGATAAATTCGACGCTGCCTTTGTCTTGGATTGTAGTGAGTTGGAACGTGTAGGAGGAGAAGCAAACAAGATAAAAACGGTGAAGCGGCTTATAAACATCGACCATCATATTCATATCTCCGACAAAAGCTTCTGTGATATTGCCTTCATTGATCATCAGGCAAGTTCTACAGCAGAGTTAATCTACCGGCTTGCAGAGAAAATGGTTGTTGATCTGACAAAAGAAATGGCAACCAATTTATACGCTGCCATCCTGACGGATACAGGAGGTTTTCGCTACGGAAACACAAAGCGTGGCACCCTGATAGCTGCGGGTAATTTAATAGAAAAAGGCGCTAATCCGCAATGGATAGCAGAAAACATATTCGAAAGCAAACCATTAGCTAAAATAAAACTCTCTATGAAAGTACTTGAGACCCTGACTTTTGATTGTGATGGAAAAATCGCCTCCACAGTAGTTTTACAGAAGACCATCAAGTCTGTCGGGGCATTACCGGAACATACCGAAGATTTAGTAGATACACCCCGTTCTATTGAGGGAGTGGAAATTTCCATACTTTACAACGAATTATCGTCGAATTATTTTAAGATCAGTCTGCGATCAAAGGGGAAAATCAACGTAGAACCAGTTGCCAGAGCATTTGGAGGAGGAGGACATACTAATGCATCCGGTTGTGAGGTCGAAGGGGATATTGAAACAATCAAGCATCGTGTACTGGATATAATCAAGGCATGTTCTAAGTGAAGTCCCCTCCCTTGGACGGTATTGTTGTGATAGATAAGCCTCCGGGAAAAACATCCCATACTGTGGTATCGGATGTTAAAAGGTTGCTCAATGTGAGGAAAGCCGGTCATACTGGTACCCTGGATCCTCTGGCAACAGGAGTCCTTCCCGTATGCATAAATGAGGCAACGAAACTCGTACAGTTCTTTTCACCGGACGATAAGGAATACAGGGCAACAATGCTATTGGGAGTAGAAACTGACACTCTCGACATGGAAGGAGAAATAATTGCTCAGCATGAACCCTGTGTTAAAAGAGGAGACATAGAAAAAGCTTTGACTAGCTTTGTCGGAAAGGTAGAACAATTTCCTCCTCGTTACTCGGCAGTTAAATTTCGAGGGAAACCGCTTTACAAGTGGGCAAGAAAAGGTATTAACGTTGATCCACCTCCGAGAAACGTTGAAATTTACGCTATTACGATCGAAGAAACTGTTTTGCCCCGTGTGAGCTTCACGGTATCCTGCTCCAGCGGTACCTATGTACGTTCTTTATGTTCTGATGCAGGTAAAATGTTAGGCTGCGGTGCATGTCTTGTAGGATTGCGAAGGACGAAAAGCGGCCGTTTTCATGAAAACATGGCAATACCCATTGAGGATATTGCCGACGAAAAAAAGCGGGAAGTACTTGCGGCAAATATCGTACCGCTGGTGGAAGCCATGCCGGAGCTTGCCACCATCAATGTAGGTCAGATATTGGTAGAAAAGTTAAGGAAAGGATATCAACCGACCGCCGATGTAATCAGAATAAATTGTACCCCTTTTCTTGTTGCCGGAGATATGGTAGGGTTTATATCCTATGATCACCGACTTGTTGCAATAGGAAAATTGCTTTATGATTCGGATCAAATGGCTTTGGTGGAAGAAAAAAAACAGGTGGTCAAAATCCTTAGGGTATTTAATTGTTAAACTTCCAGGTTAGGCAAAGGTACCCCGAGTAGTTATACTGAAGACAATGGAGGAGATAAAACAGTGCTAGATACGGAACAAAGAGAAAAAATAATCGGTAATTTTCAATTGCATGAAAAAGACACGGGATCCCCGGAGGTCCAGATTGCGCTCATGACGGCCAGAATAGTATATTTAACGGAACACTTTAAGGCCCACAAAAAGGATCACCATTCCCGCAGAGGACTTTTAAAACTTGTCGGGCAGAGAAGAAAGCTTCTCGACTATCTGAAAAAACAGGAGATGGAAAGATACAGGACAGTGCTTCAGCGCTTGGGTCTCCGAAAATAGGCAATAGGCCTCATTCTTTGCCGTCATTATAAATATACTCTCGAAAGGAAAATATTATGAGTAAAGTGTTTAGCACAGACTTCGCGGGAAGAAACCTATCCCTTAAAGCGCATTATTTAGCAGGTCAAGCAGATGGTGCGATCCTTGCCTCTTATGGCGATACAGTTGTTCTCGTAACGGTCGTTTCATTGAAAAACGCAAGGGAAGGGCTCGATTTTTTGCCCCTCACAGTAGACTATCAGGAAAAGACCTTCGCCGCGGGGAAAATCCCCGGTGGATTTTTCAAGAGAGAAGGTCGGCTCAATGAGCGTGAAACATTGATTTCAAGAGTCATTGACAGATCAATCCGCCCCCTGATTCCAAGGGGTTACTTCTATGAGACACAAATTGTGGCAACTGTACTTTCCGTAGATAATGCAAATGATACCGAAATTACGGCCATGTTAGGTGCTTCGGCCGCTCTTGAAATATCAGATATACCTTTCGATGGTCCAATTGCCGCCGTCAGAATCGGTCGGTTGGAAGGAGAATTTTTATGTAACCCATCACCGGAAGAATTAGAAAAAAGTGATTTAAATCTCTTTTTAGTGGGGAGAAAGGTTCTTCCTGGTACGAACGGTAATAAATTTGATGTGAACTTAGTGATGCTTGAAGGAGGAGCTCGTGAGGTCGAAGAAGATGTAATTATTGATGCTATCAATTTAGGACTTAACGTAATCCGTCCCTTAATCGAACTTCAAGACAGTATGCGCGAGGCCATTGGAAAAGAAAAGAGGCATCTAAAACTATCGCCCCCTGATCAGGCCCTTGTCACGAAGGTTGCCGCCACTGCCGGGGAAGGCCTGAAAGACGCCTACACCACAGGGAAAAAACTGGAAAGGTATGCAAAACTTGATCGTCTAAGAGAGAAGGTAATCGAAGAGATAACTATGGAAGATACAGGGCTTCGCCCTGTGGTTCGGGATATATTCGAAAATCTCGAACAACGTACTATCAGACAGATGATATTACACGAAAAAAGAAGGATTGATGGAAGGTCCAACACGGAGATTAGACCGATTAGTACCGAGGTCGGAATTTTGCCCAGGGTTCACGGATCAGCTATCTTTACCAGAGGCGAGACCCAGGTTCTTGCTGCATTGACACTCGGTACATCCTCAGACGAACAACGAATGGATTATATCGGCGGTCAAGAAATGAGGACGTTTATGCTGCACTATAATTTCCCTCCCTATTGTGTTGCAGAAGCACGATCCTTAAGAAGCCCGGGAAGAAGAGAAATCGGGCATGGCGCCCTCGCCAGAAAAGCCCTGCTTCCCATCCTCCCTTCCGAGGAAGAGTTCCCATATACCATTAGAATTGTTTCCGAAGTCCTGTCGTCCAATGGTTCATCATCCATGGCCACGGTATGCGGTAGTATTCTCTCTCTGCTTGATGCCGGTGTACCGGTAAAGGACATCGTTGCCGGGATTGCCATGGGCCTGTTGAAAGAAGGTGACCAAGTGGTTATCCTGTCCGATATCCTTGGCGATGAAGACCATGCAGGTGATATGGACTTCAAGGTGTGCGGGACAAAAAAGGGAGTTACGGCTATGCAGATGGATATCAAGATCGGTGGAATTACGGAAGATATCCTGAGAGATGCTCTCTACCAGGCAAGAGAGGGAAGACTTTTTATCATTGAAAAAATAAAAGAAACAATATCTTCCCCACGAGAAGATCTATCCAGATACGCCCCTCGAATCACAACGATAAAGGTAAGGCCGGAGAAGGTAAGAGATGTGATCGGCGCCGGGGGGAAGAATATCAGACATATTGTTAGTGAGACAGGAGTCAATATCGATGTTGAGGATAACGGCACAGTAACTATTGCATCCAGCGATGCAGAAGCCGCAGCCAGAGCTACCGCCATGGTCAAGTGGCTGACTGAGGATGCGGAAATAGGCAAGATATATCGGGGTACGGTTAAGAAGGTCGTTGATTTTGGTGCCTTCGTAGAGATACTGCCGGGCACAGAAGGGCTGGTACATATATCACAACTTGCCAATGAAAGGGTCAATAAAGTTACGGATGTCCTGAATGAAGGAGATGAAGTGCAGGTAAAGGTCCTTGAAATTGACAGGCAAGGAAAGATCCGGCTCTCCAGGAAGGAAGCCCTGGGTTGGGACAACAACGCATAATAATATTTAGACCTTCATGGAGAAAAGCGAGGAATTGAGCACACTCAACGGATAACGGCAATGTACAATAGAACCGTTCTGGACAATGGTATCAGAGTTATTTCCGAAGAGATCGGTTACGTCAGGTCAGTTTCCATAGGAGTGTGGGTTCAGTGTGGTTCTCGTAACGAAGCCCCGGAAACAAACGGAGTAGCTCATTTTATCGAGCACATGCTTTTCAAGGGGACCGAAAGTAGGTCTGCCCTGGATATTGCACTGACCATAGATTCCATCGGTGGTTTGATGAACGCCGCCACGGGCAAGGAAGTAACATCTTTTTATGTCAAAATACCTGATTACCATCTTGCCCTAGCAATTGACCTGCTTGCGGACATATTTAAAAACTCACGCTTTGATGCTGCAGAGATTAACAGAGAAATGGACGTGGTTCTCCAAGAAATTAATATGTCGGAGGATTCACCTGATGATTATATTCATGAGTTTTTTGATACCCTCTTTTGGGACAACCACCCTCTCAGTCGTCCGATTTTAGGAACAAGAGAATCCTTAGGAAAATTTAACAGAAGTACCCTCCTCAGTTTCTTCAATACCAGATACAGAGGAAATGATCTCGTACTGACCGCTGCTGGTAATCTGAAACATGATGACCTGGTCGATATGGTTCGGCATGCCTTCGGGTCGCTGACCGGAAAGGTTGTCAAAAGCGACTCTGTTAAACCGATAGTTTCATCGAAAGGAGCCGTTCTCGAAAAAGATCTGGAACAGGTGCATATGGTAATCGGCACCCTTGCCCCTTCTGCAAGCAGCCCCGAAAGATATCCGTGTTTTTTGATGAATGCAATCCTGGGTGGAAGCATGAGTTCAAGGTTATTTCAGGAAATAAGAGAAAAAAGAGGTCTGGCTTATGCCATCCATTCGTATATAATCCCTTATACGGACGTGGGTATGCTCGGCATATACGTGGGAACCAGTAAAGATAAAGTATCCGATGTCGTCGGCTTGATTCTTGAGATGCTAAAAGGGTTATGTAAAAATACTTTGACAGAAAAAGAGTTACATTCGGCAAAGGAATTGATCAAAGGCAATTTCCTGTTAAGTATGGAGAGTACTGATAACCGTATGATGAAGCTGGCGAGGGATGAAATATACTTAAACAGATATATGCCTCCAGAAGAGGCTCTCGCCAAGATAGATGCTGTTACCATACAAGACATAATGAGCCTGGCCCGGGAAATGTTTAATCCCCATACCATAAGTCTTGCGGCCATCGGTAAGGTTTCAGAAAAAGATGTAAGGCTCAATTAGTTGTCGGAGAAAAATGTTAATGAAAAGATATAAAGTGAATAAAACTTACAAAGATATCAATGAAAAGATAAAACAGGGAAAGGCTATTGTTGTAACGGCCGAAGAGATGATTGATATTGTGGAAAGAAATGGCGACATTGAAGCAGCACGAAAGATTGATGTCGTCACCACAGGTACTTTCAGTCCCATGTGTTCATCAGGTGCCTTTTTGAATTTCGGCCATTCTGCTCCAAAAATAAAAGGAACAAAAATATGGCTTAACGATGTAGAGGCCTATGGCGGTCTCGCTGCCGTTGATTGTTATATCGGAGCGACACAAGTGGCCGAAGGAGATCCTCTAAACAGCGTTTATCCGGGAGAATTCAATTACGGCGGGGGACACGTTATAGAAGACCTCGTGGCAGGAAACGTGATCAGATTGCGGGTGGAGGCTTACGGAACAGATTGCTATCCGTCCCGAAAACACGAAAAGAATATTACGATCAACGACCTGCGCGATACTATCCTTTTAAACCCGAGAAACGCCTACCAGAATTATAATTGCGCCGTCAATATGTCTGATAAGGTTATCTACACTTATATGGGGGTTCTAAGACCACGCATGGCAAATGCCAACTACGCCACATCCGGGCATTTGAGCCCTCTTTTCAATGACCCCTATTATAAAACTATCGGTATCGGGACAAGGATCTTTCTGGGGGGCGCCCAGGGTTATGTGGCCTGGGAAGGTACACAGCACAACCCCCACGTCCTGAGGGGGAAAAATGGGGTTCCCAGAGAAGCTGGTGGAACAATTACCACTATAGGAAACCTCAAAGAGATGAGTCCCAAATGGCTTGTCGGGGCAAGTATCCTCGGATATGGAGTTTCTCTGTATGTAGGAATTGGTATTCCCATTCCTATCCTGAATGAAGAAATGGCACGTTATACGGGAGTCAAAGATGAAGATATTTTCACACAAATTTATGACTACAGCGTGGATTATCCGAAAGGAGAAACAATCAAACCTCTCGGTGAGGTCAGCTACAAAGAGTTAAAGAGTGGTTCTATTGCTCTTAACGGTCAGAAAATAGCTACCGCCCCCTTATCCAGTTACGTAAAAGCAAGAGAAATCGCTAATATCCTGAAAGAATGGATTGAGCAGGGGAACTTTCTCCTGGGAGAACCACAACAACGCCTTTCCTCCGGTAATACAATACCTTAGATTAAATTAAAGAGAGTCCCTATCTACTCCCAGCCTCTCCTATACCATAAGTAGTTTAGATTGTTTCTAATTAGTAGCAAAAATACATCATAATTAATGAATATTGCATATTAATGGTTTTTTTTGCTTGACATTGTTTATAATTAGTAGCAAAAATACATCATAATTAATGAATATTGCATATTAATGGTTTTTTTTGCTTGACATTGTTTATAATTAGTAGCGGAAATATACCATAATTAATGAATATGAAAAAAAACAAAGTACGACAGTTGCGTGAAGCTATCCCATGGAGTATTGCTGAACTTGCACGAAAGGCAGGATTAGCTCCTCAAACCATTACAAAGATGGAAAAAGAGTTGCCAACCAGGAAAAACTCTGAGCTGAAGGTTGCAAAGGCATTGCAGAAAAAATACGGAGAAGTTTTCCTATCAAAAACAACTGATTAGTGTATTTACTACAAATGTTTTCCTTTTTCCGTAATGTTTTAGGGGCTAACGAGTCTCATGAAAGTAGGCAGATATCTCATGGTTTTTGTTTTACTTATGGGTGTCCTTATTATATTCGGAAACCGGGGACTCGTTGATAACTACATGATGAAGAAAAAATCCCTGTCTTTGAAAACTTTAAATGGCGAAATTTATCGGAACAATAGAGAATTGGAAAAAAGAATTACCCTGCTCAGGCGAGACTTGTCGTACATAGAAATGGTGGCACGAAACGAACTCGGGATGGTCAGAAAAGGGGATATTGTTTATCGCTATACAAGATAAAGGGGTGATTCAATGTTTAGTTCTAGTATGAAGGATTTGTTTTCAGGTAGCAAACAGGTTGTGGGGCTTGATATTGGTTCAAGTTCGTTGAAACTTGTAGATATTCTGAAAACTCCCAATAAGGGATATCTCCTGAATCATTTTTCCCAGATCCCCCTCCCGAGAGGGGTGATTGTAGATGGCGTGGTAGTAGAACAGGAGCAACTAACTGAAAGCATCAAAGAACTTTTCAAACATGCCAAATGCAAAAGTAAAATGATTGTCACCTCCCTTTCCGGACATTCTGTCGTCATTAAAAAAGCTACTTTCCCTAGAGTGGACGAGGGAGAACTGCGTGACATTATCAGCGACGAGGCTGGTAAGTATCTGCCATTCGATAATATGGATGAGGTTAACTTTGATTTTCAAGATCTGGGAGAAAATGAGTTCAATCCCAACCAATTAGATGTGTTGCTTGTCGCTGCCAAGAAAAATATTATTGCCGGTTATACAGAGGCCGTGAAAAATGCAGGGCTTTCCGTGGTAATTATGGACGTCGATTCCTTTGCCCTTGAAACAATGTATGAAGAAAATTATGATTTCGAAGATGATGATGTAGATGTCCTCATCAATATCGGGGCAAGTATTACGAATATCAATGTGGTCAGAGATGGGATTTCTATTTTTACGAGAGATTTTGCCCTGGCGGGCAATGCCATTACTGAAGCGATCGGCGAAAAGCTCGGGCTAACCTTTGAAGAAGCGGAGCAGATCAAGATAAATGAAACCGATGGCAATGGACAGGCGGAGAGTGAAATTAAAGACAGTATATTAACTTACGCTGATCCAATCTGTTCAGAAATTGAAAGATCTATAGATTACTTCAGATCAACCAACCTGAGGATGGGAGAGATCAAGCATCTCTTGCTTTCCGGTGGAAGTACAAAGATCCATGGTATAGCTGCTGATCTGTCACAGAGACTAAATATTGAGACGGAAATTATAAATCCCTTTAAGAAAATAAATCTCAACAGAAAGGTTCTAGAGCCGGAGTATCTGGAAAGTATCGCTCCCATCGCCACTGTAGGGGTAGGACTGGCCTTGCGAAGAAAAGGTGATAAATGATCAGGATAAATCTTCTCCCATATTGGGAAAGCGACAAAAAAGAAAACCTGAAACGCCAGATTATCATTATCGCTGGCTCTTTTACCATCTTTTTTCTTATACTTATCTTCTTTCAACTTTATATCAGCATGAGTATAAGCAAACTTGAAAATGAGGTCAAAAACAAAGAGGATAGGCTTGCCCTTCTGACAAAGGTTATTGGAGATATCGAAGTTTTCAAGACTGATAAGACAAACTTAGAAAAAAAACTCAATCTTATAAAAACTCTCGAAGAAAATCGGCTGGCACCTGTGCGTAAGCTTGACGAATTGACCACACTTGTGCCCTCAAAGGATCTATGGCTGGAAAAGTTTTCCGAAAAGGGGAAGGAGCTTATTATTGAAGGTGTTGCCAGAGATAATATTGTCATTGCCCGTTTTATGAAAAATCTTGAACTGTCAAATTACATAACATCAGTTGGCCTGATTACCTCTAAACAGATAGAGATGTCCGGCATAAAACTGCAGCAGTTTACCCTTAGATGTGCGCTCTTGTGAGTGAAAACTTTGAGAAACGGATTGTAACATATGGCAATTACATTAGATGACATAAAGAAAATGTCCCCCCGCAAGAAGGCGTTGTTTGTCTGTATAATCCTTGCCCTTCTTAGTTACTTTTACTGGTTTCTATTTTTGCAATCATCCTTTGAGAAGAGAGCAACCCTGCATACGAAGATATCTGAACTTGAGGAACAGATCACAAAAAAAGAGCGGATAGCTGCCCAGAAGGATAAATATGTCAACGATGTCAGTCTCCTAAAAAAAACATTCTTCATGGCGTTGACAAAGCTCCCCGATCGTAAGGAAATACCCGGTCTTCTTAGCGCTATAGGATTGGCGGGAGAAAGCGCCGGAGTAGAATTTATACTGTTTGAACCGATTGCCCCAGAAAAAAAACCACCTGCTGAGCAAAAATCAGATAAGAAACCTCCCATAAAGCCATCTGGACCAGAAAAACCATCTGGACCAGAAACATTTTACGAAGAGATTCCCGTAAAAGTAACAGTGAAGGGTAGTTTTCATCAGACCGCCCTCTTTTTTGAAAAGGTAGCCAAGCTTCCACGTATTGTCAATATCGAGGATATATCCATGGGAGAGGGAAGGGATGTAGCGGGCCGGGGACGTCTCATTAATACATCCTGCCTGGTAAAAACCTATATGTTTCTGGAAAAGGAAGGGGAGAAAAACGGTAAAACTGATGAAAAGAATAAGTAGTTTCCTGTTGGCAGGTATTATAATATCCTTTAGTTTAGTTTTTGCTATGGACCCGGGCAGAAAAGCCGCGGAGGCAGTGTCCGGTACCGATCCCCAGATAAATATTTCAGAAAATCAAATAACCTCTTATAGTTACAATCCTCACGGGAAACAGGATCCTTTCCAACCCTTTATCATTGAAGAAGAGAAGAGTAAAAAAGAAAAGGCGGAAATATTATCGCCTTTGCAGAAACTGGATATTCTTCAATTCAAGCTGGTAGGCATCTGTGGTAATGATAAGCACAGAGTAGCGGCGGTTGAAGATGGGGGTGGGAAATTTTACCTCCTTTTCCATGGAACATACATTGGGCAGAACGACGCTAAGGTAGTTAAGATACTTACTGATAGCATTATAGTGGAAGAAAAAGTCCAAACCGGGAGAGGAAAAAGCAAGTTGAGACAAATCATATTAAAACTTCATAATGATGAGGGATAAACCATGAAGAATAATAGGGTACTGGTGACTTTTTTCCTTGTTTTTTTGATGCTCTTCGGGGTCTTCCCTCTGGTGGGAAGTTCACACTCTGTAACATTAGCATCAGGAAAAATAGAGGTATCCGGAGCACAGGAAAATGTAGGCTACATTAAAGACATTGCCTTCGAAAAGATAGGGGGCAAAGAGAGAATCACTCTGACGGTCTCACAGCCACCCGTTGTTAGTGTCGGAGATCAGGCCGGTAGTTCTGTTTTAGTAAAACTGGAGAACACGCTTGTTCCTGAGGAATACAGACGTCCACTCGGCGAGGGAAAGTTCGCCAATATCACAGAGGTCTTCCCCAGCCAGAAGGTTCTTGAGGGAAAACAATGGGTTCATCTAATAATAAACCTTAAGGAACGGGTCCCCTACAGCGTTAGACAAGAAGGCCAACATGTCCTTATTGATTTTAACGTGGTCGCCCTCGCTGGAAAAGTTACCCCAACAGAGGGGAAAACGATTTCCGAGGGAAAAAAAGAAGAAAGGACAATATCTCTTTCTGATAAAAAGGATCCTGATCTATTAAAGGTTGCCGTCAAAGAGGTCAAGTCCCCGCCACCTGAAGTGAAAGGAGAAACACCAAAGTACACCGGTCGTAAGGTATCTCTCGATTTTCAAGATGCACAAATAAAAAGTGTCTTCCGTTTATTGTCCGAATTGGGCGGAGTCGGCATTGTCTCCGGTGAAGAAGTCAAAGGCAATGTGACGGTTAATATGAAAAACGTTCCATGGGATCAAGCCCTCGACACTATATTGACCATTCAAGGTCTTGGCAAGAGGCTAGAAGGCAATATTGTCACGGTTATGCCGCTCGAAAGGATGAGAAAAGAGGAAGCGGAAAAGAGGTCCATTGAAGAGGCTAAGGTAAAAGCGGAAAAACTTGCCCGAGAAGAAGATCAGAAACAGCTTATCGAAAAGGGAAAACTAAGGCAGATCTCCATAGAGGCAAAAGTTGTCGAGGTTACTACAGAATTTTCAAGAGACCTGGGGGTTGAATGGGGTTACGGTTACACTGGCACCTGGGGGAACAGAGATTACGGCGTACTGATGGGTACCGGCGGGATATCCTCCTCGTCTACCGGTACCGTGACCACGCTACCCGGTGACATAGGGCTAACAAACAGCAACGTTGCCGTTAATTTCCCCTCTAGAGCTTCTGCCTCCGCGCCGGCAGTCGGTATAATTCTCGGATCAAGCAAGTTTATCCTCGATGCCAAGTTAGAGGCCCTTGAAACTACAGGTAACGGCAAGATAGTCTCCTCCCCGAAAGTTACTACCCTGGAAGGCGTACAGGCAACCATCTGGCAGGGAAAGGAGGTTCCCGTTGTTACACCGGGAACCGGCACGGAACCTCCCACTGTGACATACAAGGATGCCAAGCTGGAATTAACGGTAACTCCCAGAATTACGCCGGATAACGAGAAGATCTCTGTGGAGGTCAGTACAATCAATAAGGACCTGGACTGGAGCAATGAAGTTTCGGGTAATCCGGCCATAAATACCAGTGGAGTAAAATCCAATATAATAGTCAAAGACGGGGACACCTTCGTGGTGGGAGGAATCTATAAAGAGATTGAAACTAACTTGGAAAGTGGGGTCCCCTGGTTGTCAAAGATACCTTTTTTGGGATGGCTGTTTAAATCTGAGACAAAAACGAAAAGCAAAAGGGAGATTTTGGTCTTTATTACCACTAAGATTATCAAGGATAAGGTGCTATAAATGGAAAAAAGAGGACTTCTTAATAGCTTTATCGGTGTTCTTATATTAATTATTTCTGTCTTTCTCATTTCATGTGGGGCCGGGGAAGGTACCGGTACAGATGGCGATGGCACTGTGACCTTTACTGCCGGCAGTATCTCTCTGGCAACGTCTCAGGTCAGTGTTAAATCCGACAGTTCGGATAGTGCAACCATTACCGCTTCGGTTTTAGACACGAATAATGTTGTTATAGAAGGGGCAACAGTAACATTTACAGCAAGTGGGGGACAGATCAGTAAAGCATCCCTGGATACAGACGAAGACGGTAAGGCACAGGTGGAGTTCAGATCGGGAACGGTTGATAAAAGCAACAGGGTTGCAACGGTAACCGCTCAAGTTACAGGGCTTGATCCTGTCCAGATACCGATAGAGATCAAAGGAACAACTCTTTCACTTTCCAGCGATAATACGAGCCTCATAATCGGTGTATCGTCTGCTAATTTAACGATTCTGGTCAAGGATGGCGGTTCCACCCCTATATACAATGCCCCTGTTATTATAAGTGCAGCGCCGGTGGGCTTAGTGTCTCTATCACAGGGGACAGGAAATACCGATGTTACGGGTAACTTGACTGTTTCTGTAACAGGTACCGGCATCGGGGTTGCCACTGTAACAGTAAAATCACTGGGGTATACGGCAACCCAGGAGTACATTGTGGGCGCTGCTGGAACTGTGTTTGGTATTGTTCAACCATCAGAAGACCCTTATGCCACAAGTACCAATCAACCCCTTACCATCAAAGTGGCTGCCCCCGGCCAAACATCTGTGATGTTTGCCACAACATTCGGGGCCTGGGATGGTGGAAGCAACAACATCGTGACGAAGACCGTGTCAAATGGATCGGCAGAAGCCACTTTAATGTCGAGTACTGCAGGTACGGCAACTGCGCAAGTATCTATCCCGGGTAATTCTTCGCTCACAGACTCTTTGCGGGTTGCTTTCTCATCACCATCCGCTGATGTTACTCAGATATCCCTTCAGGCCAGCACCAGTGTAATAGGACCAAGCATTGGGACCACAACGTATTCGGCTACCCTGCAAGTCACTGCAAGAGATGTGAATGATGTGGCTGTGTATGGAGTCCCTGTGGCCTTCTCGATTGAGAACCCTACGGGTGGAGGGGAGTTCGTGTATCCTGTTGTTACATTCACGGACATGACGGGAATCGCAACTTCAACCTTTACTTCCGGATCATTAAGCAGTGACGCGGAAGGCCTCACTATCACAGTCAAAGCTTTGGAGAAACCGTCATTAACGGATTCCGTCAAGATAGTCATCGGTGGAACTGCAGGTTCGGTGGTAATCGGTTTCAGCACTGAAATCAAATCAAATGATACAAACACTTACTATCTCTTGCCTATGTCTGTACTTGTGGCGGATGCAAACGGCAATCCCGTCTCCGGCGCTACGGTATCGCTAAGCGTCTGGCCTACATATTACCATACCGGATATATCGACAGCTTGCTAGGACAAGTGATTACCGGAACATATCCTAATGAGGACGTAAACAGGAATCTGATTCTCGACCCGGGGGAAGAAGGAACTTCTAACGCCTACAACCAGGATGGCGAGCTGACACCTAAAAATTCGGCCGCCGGAACCCTGCCTGGGACCATTACCACCGATGAAAACGGTGTAGGCAACTTCGACCTCGTCTACCTGAAGAATTCTGCAACGTGGATCACAGATGAGATTAAAGCAACTACTGTCGTCTGGGGGACAGAGACTATATCAAGCTATAAATTCCAATTGTATCACGCCATAGCAGACGAACCGTCTCTACCACCATCTCCTTACGGCCCATAAATTTACGGAGTATGGGGGTGGTAGGACGCAACCATCTTCCACTCTTTTTTAGCAGCCTTCTCACCTAAAAAAGCCTTCTCATAACGAGAAGG
>JBAZOY010000037.1:0-22145 GCA_041648505.1 Syntrophales bacterium
CATCTCCACATTTTTTTCCCGGATGAACCCGGCAAGAAGCATCTCATCAATACCACGGGGCAGGGGAGCGGTTGCCGCATAGGTAACAGCAGGGTCTGTACCGATGGCCACTGCCACCTCCATTTTTTCCCCGACCTTTCGGTATTCGCTAAAATAATGCGAGCCGTCCTTATGAATATGCCAGTGCATACCTGTCGTATTTTTATCAAAAACCTGAAGACGGTACATACCGGCATTCCTCTTTCCCGTAACAAGGCTTTTGGTAAAGACAACGGGCAGGGTCACAAAAGGACCACCGTCGCCGGGCCAGCAATGTAGAACCGGCAATCTTCTCAGGTCAACCTGATCGCCCTTCAAAACAACCTCCTGGCAGGGAGGGTGTGACATCTTTACGGTTCTTGGTAAATATCGCCTTAAGCTGAAAGCCTTGGTCAGAAGCCTAAGTTTCTCTATTAGATTCTTAGGCGGCGCCTGATCGAGAAGATCTTTTAGCCTCTTCCTCAGATCAACCAGTTCTCTTACACCCAGGGCAAGGGCAATCCTCTTTTCAGATCCAAAGGCATTGGTAATTACGGGAAAGGAAGAACCTACCACCTGTTCAAAAAGCAATGCCTTGCCGCCCGACGGACTTTTGGAAACCCTGTCTGTTATCTCTGTGATCTCAAGATAAGAAGAAACGGGCGCCTTGATCCTCAGCAGTTCTCCTTCGCTTTCAAGGACCCGGATAAAGTCGGCCAGATTACGGTAATTCCTTTTCTTAGCCATCATTCTCTCCCCATCTCGGTATCAGATGGTGTTCAAGTTGCAAATGATCGAGGATCCTTCCCGCCATGAAATTCACCAGATCTGAGATTTTCTTAGGCTTGTGATAAAAGGGAGGGCTCGCAGGCATGATAATAGCACCGGCCTCCGTTGCCGCCACCATGTTTCTCAAATGGATGAGACTCAGCGGGGTCTCGCGGGGAACGAGAAGAAGTGGACGTCGTTCCTTCAGGGTAACATCGGCAGCCCTTTCAATCAGGTTACCGGCATATCCTGCGGCGATTGTGGAAAGGGTTTTCATGGAACATGGAACGACCACCATTCCGGATGCCTGAAAAGAGCCGCTGGCTATCGGGGCAAAGAGATCATCTACAGGATACCGGATTAGCTCACCTTCATTTTTCGCTTTGCTCAGCGACCGATCTAACAATTCATCTAAAGGTTTATCATCCCATTCCTGTTCATAACGCATAATATCCTCACCCATGTCGGATATAATAAGATGGATCTCGACAGGCATCGTCAACAGGATTTCGAGAAGCCTTATCGCATAGATGGTTCCTGAACCACCGGTTATCCCTACAATGATTCGTTTTTTCAAGATATCCTCCCTATCATTTCCTCTGTTATCAAAGCTGTAAATAAAAGGATCGAAATGATACTATTAACATGAAAAAAGGCGATGTTGATCCTGGAGAGGTCATCGGGTTTGACGATTCTGTGCTCTACAATTAAAAGTATCCCGATAACGGAAACAAAGAGAAGGTAAAACTGACTGAGAGCAAATATCCAGTAAAGGGATAAAAGCGATAAAAAAGTGATTAAATGGAGAATTGATGAAAAATGCATAGCTTTTGCCGCACCGAATCTTGCCGGCATGGAGTAGAGCTTCTGACGGCGGTCAAAGTCTAAATCCTGGCAGGAATATAGAATGTCAAAACCGGCTATGTAAGTGCACAAGGTCAGTGATAAAGCCAGTATCCTGTAAGAAAACGTACCCGTTACGGCAACCCAGACCGCTATGGGTGCTAATCCCTGTACTAGACCCAGAACAATGTGTGACAGCCATGTAAACCTCTTCGTATATGAATAACCAAAAAGTGCAAGCAAAACGGGGAATGAAAGCAGGAAACAAAGTTCGGAGATGGCCAATGCAGAAAGGATAAAAACAATACTTGAACCAATGATAAAAAGGGCTGTTTCTTTAATAGAAATGCGACCGGCAGGGATCTCCCTTTCAGCAGTCCTTGGATTCTTTGCATCGATATTGGCATCAGCCAGGCGGTTGAAACCCATGGCGGCGGATCTGGCTCCTGCCATTGCCACAATGATCCAGAAGATGAGGCTGTAGGTGACAGGATTGTCTCTATGTGCCAGAATAAGAGCAGTCAGGGCAAAGGGGAGGGCAAAGATGGTATGGGAGAATTTAATCATTCGCCCGTAGACGACAACCGTGGAACGCCATTTAAGAATTTTTTCAGCAAACAAGATTTTCTCCATATTTGAGAGCATTGAAGATTGTATTCAACGACACTCAAAAATTTATTAAACTATACATGTTTTACTTTGCTGCAAAGGCACAACTTACGCTTGAGTATGCAAAACTGTCTTTGGCGGTAATGCGCTGCGAGGGCATTGCTGCATTGCCCGGATCTTCAATTTGCGCCTTCTGAAATCAACTTTCGCTATTCTGTAAAGGTCTCACGTTATGAGGCAAATCTTCATTGATTTTTAACATAAAATTCGTGAAATAACAAGAAACAAGCAGTTTCATGATCATCATGTCTGCTTGCTGCGCACCGTCAGGGCGGCATACGGCAGGTATTTTTGCCAAGATCATAAGAGGCTGACCTCCGACCATGACCCAGAGCTGGCAACAGCCACAGGTCTGAGGAATCAAAAACAGGGACAAGCTCACATTTTTCAGGTAAAAAACGTACCCCCTATTGTGTAATTTCATGTGAAATAATGGTTGCCGCTCCTCGTTATGAAGTGAATAAAAAATTGACAATAATTCTTGCACTATTACAATTTATTCAGTAATAAATTCGATAGTTGTGACAATAATATATCTCATTTATCAGTAAGCTTTTAACCTTTTATCTTGAAACTATTGAGGAAGGTTTTAGCGGCAGCGAATGTTGACGGATGCACAATTAGCAAATTTCATTATCTTCAAAAATCAGCGCATCTTAATTCCGCTCGAAAATTTTCTCTGGTGGTAGTTTGTCGAGAATATGAGGCCTTAATCATTTATACTCTGTATTTTGTATGGACGTTGAGAAGTAAATATAAAATGATCAAAAAGAACAGATAAACCTGTATGACGCTCCGCCTGACGGTCGGCATTTGTTGTGGCTTGTTGTGATTAATTTTAGGGCGTCCCTCCTGGCCGGCATTTGACATATTTCGCCGGAAGGTGTAGTTTTCAAAGCATATTCATCAATAATAATCGGATAATGTTGATATTGAAAAATAAACGGGGTTCTTGAATCCAGGAAATAGGATTTCAGGTTTCATTTTATGAGGTGATATATGGACGGCTCGAAAATTCAGGAAAAAGCGATAGAAGTTGTCGTAATTATGAATACGGCAATCATCAATCTCCGTCTTTATCCGCCAACCAACGCGATGGTCGTAAAGACCATCGACAGGCTTTACGATATGCTGCAGGCCATTTTTGCAGAGGAGGGCGATCTGCTGCTTGCCGAGTCGGGAAAGAATCTTCTCATATCCGGCGATCCCCTGAGTCAAAAAAACCAGGAGAGACCGCAAGTGGCCATCTTTCTGCTGCTGATGATAAACTGGGGAATCAAGAGCATCGGTTTCAATAAAAATATGGATAAAATTGAACTTTCTTTTTTCCTCGAAATCATGGGGAAAAAACCGGAAGACGTAAAAAAGGATATGGAAATGGGGCTTGAACAGCTCATTTCAGAAGGAAAGATGCCCCATATCCAGATCAATCAGAAGGTTTATGTCGAAATGGACAGCGACCGGCAGATCGTGGCAGGCCTTGACATAAAGGATGAGGATATCATTAAATATATCACGAATGAAGTCCCAGATATCATATTAGATCCCGCGGAAATAAAAGAAAAGGCGCAGAATCCTGAGTGGGTATTACAGATATTTCAATCCGGTTTAAAGCATCTTTCCGAAAAAGATGGAACACTTTCCGACATCGTGTTGTCGGAAAACATGATCCATATGTTGCACTCTCTGGATAATGTCATGGGAGATGCCGATAAAAATAGAATTTCCCAACAGATTGCCACGACCATTTCCGATATGGATGCCGATCTTGTTGCCACGATTTTGACTAAGAATATGGATGGACTTCTCGAAAACAGCCTTTTTGATCATATCATCGACCGTATCGATCATGAAAAATTTGAGCATGTTGCCGGTGCACTCCATCACGCGTTAGATGGCGCACATATTGAGGGAAGAGAACCCGACAGAGAGAAAATCGAATCTGTTCAGCAAGCCTATCAGCACTTGATGAACACTGATAAGGGTGTGGAACTCCAGCATCAGATCGAGGAAAAACATGCCCGCGAAAAGGAAGAGAAAGAAAACAGAATCAGGGAAGTCAAGGGAAAAGTTCTCGATTTTTTAAACCAGCTTGATGAGGGCATGGCCCATAAAAGCGATGCGACATCCCTGCCGGAAATGCTGGACATGCTCTACTCGGAAGGGGAAACCGAAACGGCGGAAGCAATCATCGACCGATTAACCGGCAGCCTTCAAAGTGATCATTCAGACATTCGGGCAGCAGCATCAGGGGCTCTGGTCAATATTATCCAGAATTTCTCAGAGGTGCGGCGAACGGATATATTGAACCGGTATCTGGACAGGTTACTTTCATGGATACGAATGGAAACATTACCGTCACACGCGTTCGGAACAATCTGTACGCAACTTAAGGATATGGCGCAAGGCCGGATCCGCAAAAACCAGTGTGCCGACAGCCTTCCCATATTGGAAGCGCTTTATTTCATTGCCTCACGTCAGATTGAAAAGGATGACCAGATTCAATCCACTGCAGCCGACACATTAGGGGAAATAGCATCTGCTGACATTCTGGAAGTTCTTCTGGCAGAATTTCGGACGGATATTGGAAATCAGAGAAACGAAGCCGGGCGTAATCTGGTCTTGGTGGCAGAACACTCGATTAACAGCCTTCTCGATTTACTGCAGGAAAGCGAAAGCAGTACTGAACGCGTACTGATTTTAAACTTGATACCTGAAATGGGACATATAGCCGCACCGTATATCATTGGGCGGATCGAAGAAAGTGCTCCCTGGTATTACCTTAGAAATCTGGCGCTGCTCCTGGGCAGGATCGGCAGCGAAGAGCATGCGCAAATTCTGGCGCCACTTCTGGTGTACGATGATCCCCGGGTTCAGAGAGAGGCATTAAAAAGCGTCAACAACATCGGGGGGGCTTTCAAGGGTGAAATTCTATTAAATGCCCTTTCAGGATGTGATGATCAGCTCAAGGCCAGTGTCGTGACCACATTAGGATCACTGAAGCATCGCGATGCTCTGAAGTCTATTGTTGAACTATTTAAATCAAAACTCAATCTGTCGGAAGAGATGAAAGTTAATCTGCAGGAAAATATCTGTCGTGCCCTGGGGAAAATCGGGGACAGGGAAGCGTTGCCATTTCTGACGGAGGTCAGTAAGTCCGGCGGCATATTTGGCTTCAAATCGTACAATCCGAAAGTGAAAGCCGCTGCGGGGCGAGCTGTCGGCATGTTATCTAAAATCTGATCATATCATAAAAGGGACAGGCTGGGGGACGCCAATGGAAATATGCTTTTCCAATAACTGATGCAATTCTGCGTTTGTCCTTTTGGGGTGCGGCGGGCAGGAAAATAACACTCCGCACAAAGTGGTGGATTCAGAAAAAATATTATGCTTGACGGATAGGAATTTATTCGCATAAGCTTAATAAAATTGTAGAATGTTTTAAATGATCAGGGAGGCAAGGCAAAGTGGATCAAAAAAGGTACGAACTAAATGTCCAGTTGGCACAAATGTTAAAAGGCGGTGTCATTATGGACGTGACCAATGTGGAACAGGCAAAGATTGCCGAAAATGCGGGAGCAGTTGCAGTTATGGCCCTTGAACGGGTTCCCGCAGATATACGCAAAGAGGGCGGTGTTGCCCGGATGTCCGATCCGGCCATGATAGCCGAGATCAAGAAAGCAGTGTCAATTCCGGTCATGGCCAAGACAAGGATAGGTCATTTTGTGGAGGCCCAGATATTAGAGGCGCTGAAAATCGACTATATTGACGAGAGCGAGGTATTAACTCCCGCCGATGAAGAATGTCACACCGACAAGACAAAGTTCGCCGTTCCCTTCGTCTGTGGTGCCCGTAATCTCGGAGAAGCACTGAGGCGAATCGCAGAGGGTGCTGCCATGATTCGTACCAAGGGGGAAGCAGGAACCGGAAATGTGGTCGAGGCGGTACGGCATATGCGCACAATGAATCGGGAGATACGGCAGCTTGTCGGTATGCCGCTGGAAGAAGTTACCGGTTTTGCTAAGACCAACGGAATACCTTACGAACTTGCTTTGCAGGTAAGGGAGCTTGGCCGCCTGCCGGTGGTGAATTTTGCTGCCGGTGGTATAGCAACGCCTGCTGATGCAGCGCTTATGATGCAGCTCGGGTGTGACGGCATCTTCGTAGGTTCCGGGATATTCAAATCGGAAAATCCTGATCAGCGTGCCCGGGCAATCGTAAAAGCGACGGCTTATTATAACGATCCAGTGAAGATTCTCGAAGCCTCCATGAGCCTCGGAAAAGCCATGCCCGGAATTGAAATATCAGACATTCCGGAAGGACAGCTTCTCGCGGCAAGGGGATGGTAATTACAGAGATGTCGGCGGGTGAAAATGAATCAAATGTTTTATTACTGAAGAAATCAGTTTACACCTCCGTTATCGGTGTTCTTGATCTTCAGGGAGGAGTCTTAGAACACCTCGATCACCTGAAACGTCTCGGTATCAAGGGTATAAGAGTCAAAAACCCCCCGGATTTTACAAACCTTGCAGGTCTTATTATACCCGGCGGTGAAAGTACCTGTCTTGCCCGTCTGATTGATATCTATGGTTTCAGGGATATCATTATCCGGGAATTCCAACGGGGGATGAAGATCTGGGGAACATGTGCCGGGGCTGTTCTGCTTGCCAAGTCTGTCGTTGGCGAATCGCCGCATCTTGGTTTGATTGACATAGAGATCGAGAGAAACAGCTTTGGAAGTCAACTGGACAGTTTTACAGGCGAAGCCGTTATACCAAGAGTTTCATCGCAAAATATCCCTTTAACCTTCATTCGTGCCCCCAAAATCACAAAAGTAGGCAGAAGTGTTAATGTCCTGCTCCGGATAGAGGACTATATTGCTGCTGCGGAAAGCCCTGACGTGCTGGTTACGGTCTTTCACCCCGAACTGACAGGATGCTTCGCCTTCCACCGCTATTTTGCCTGTAAATGCGGCCTTGAACTGCTTGACAAAACAGAAGCCCCTGTCATTGATCCCACCTGGAACAACAAAAGCTGGGCTTGCTTTGCCTGTACCGCATCGGGTGCGGGCCAGATATATTCTAAAGACTGAAACCTTATCGTTCCCTGCGACACGGACACCGCAGCGGGAGACCATGATTAAATCCCCAATGCAAAATACCATCGAAAGCAAAACCAGGAATATCCCCCGTGCATCCGGCGTTTATATCATGAAGGATAAAAACGGGAGGGTCATCTATGTCGGCAAAGCCAGGGATTTGAAAAACCGTTTGCGTAACTACTTCGGGGGAACAGATTCGAGATTCATGATACCTTTTCTTGTCTCTAAGATCCATGATTTAGACTATATCATTACGGACACAGAGAAGGAGGCCCTGATCCTCGAGAATAATCTCATCAAAGAACATCGGCCTAGGTATAATGTCATTTTCAGGGATGATAAGGCATATTTTAATATCAGGATCAACATGACTGATACATTCCCCCGGTTTCAACTTGTCAGGCGGGCAAAAAAAGATGGTGCCAGATATTTTGGTCCCTATCCCTCCAGCGCCTCGGCAAAAGAGACGCTTCACTTTATCCAGCAGATATTTCCCCTCCGTACCTGCGGAGATAAGGAATTAAAGAGTCGAAAGAGGCCGTGTCTGGAGTATCAGATTAGAAGATGCCTTGCCCCCTGCGTAGACCTCATTGACAGTGAGGCATACCGGCGACTGGCGAAAGACGGGATGGCTTTCCTCATTGGTCGTGAGAATAAATTGATTGCCGATCTTCGCTCAAAAATGAATTCCGCTGCAGAACATTTGAACTTTGAAGAAGCTGCCGTTGTAAGAGACAGGATAGCAGCCATTGAAAATACCCTTGAAAAGCAGCGGATTGTTTCCATGTCATTTAAGGATCAGGATGTATTCGGTCTCTACCGGCAGGGGAATCTGACCCAGATATGCGCCCTCTATATCAGAAAGGGTAAGCTTATCGGGAGCAAGGCATTTCCACTTTTTAAAGTAGGGATTGACACATCAGAGATACTCTCGTCACTTCTAAAACAATACTATGACGGAGATGTTTTTATTCCCCAAAAGATTGTTGTTTCCGAAGATATAGAAGACGAGGCAGTTATAGAGGAGTGGCTTACGGAAAAAAAGGGGAAAGCGGTATCAATCTCAGTGCCCATAAGAGGGCAGGGGAGGGGCCTTATTCGTATCGCCCAGCGTAATGCTGAAAATATATGCAAAACAAAAGCTATGACCGAATCCAATGCGGAAGAGGCGATCATGATGCTGGCCGAGCATCTCCATTTGAGAAATCTGCCTGAGCGCATAGAATGCTTTGATATCTCTAATATCGGTGGTCAGTATGCTGTTGGTTCAATGGTAACTTTTGTCGCAGGTGTTCCATGGAAGCAGGACTATAAACGCTTCAAGATCAAAACTGTCGTTGGCGCTGATGATTACGGCATGATGTATGAAGTCTTGAAACGGCGCTATAAAAATAGTGAAAATCTTCCTGATCTGATAGTGGTTGACGGGGGAAAGGGCCAGCTTGGGGTAGCTGTTTCCGTATTAAATGACACAGGTATAGAGGGGATTGACGTCGTTGGTCTTGCTAAGGGTGAAAAGGAAGACAGGGTTTATCGTCCCCGTAGAAAAGATCATGTGCAGATTTCAAAATGGCCGGCGGCCATGTTTTTGCTCCAGAGGATAAGGGATGAAGCCCACCGCTTTGCCGTTTCCTACCATCGGAAGTTGAAGGAAAAAGGAGATTTTCAGTCTGTAATGGATGAAATTCCTGGTATTGGAAAAGACAGGAAAAATGCTTTACTTACTTTTTTCGGGGATATAAAAAAGATCAGAAATGCCGGCGTGGAAGCGCTGCAACAGGTTGAAGGAATTGGTACGCATACAGCGGAAAAGATATATGCTTTTTTCAAGATCGTCGACTCCCTTAAATCCTAAAATAGGCTCGTTAAATGGCGGTAAGCAAACCTTCAACGGACACCCTGATTTTGCATGGATTATTTAAAAAATCGGCTGCATATTTGGGGATTTTATGGTATGTCTTACTACCAAGTAAACAAGATCAACAATTGGATTTGTTTTAAAGGTTAAGATGTGCCGACTGAGGAGGCTAATTCAGCCTAAGGGGGCTAATTCACTTAAAAAGGAGGGAACAAGTATGGGAGATGTATTAAAAGGGAAGGTTGCTATTATTACTGGAGCAGGGGATGGTGTCGGTTTGGGCATTGCCAGAGCTTTTGCCAAGGAAGGCGCGATAATTTCTACTATCGGGCGCAGGTATGAGAAGGTTGCTGCAATGGCCGACGAGATCAAAGCTATGGGTGGCAAGGCGCTGGCGATCAAAGGGGACGTTGGCATACGCGCTGATGTAAATGCCCTGGTAGAAGCGACCGTTAAGGAGTTCGGTACAGTCGACATCCTGGTTAACAATGCGATGGCCTATAATATAAAGGCACTGGAAGACACTACGGATGAAGATATTGACAAGATAATGAGATCTGCCGTTTACGGCTCAATCTATTGCATGCAGGCTTGCTTTCCGTATTTGAAAAAACGCGGAGGGAAAATTATTAATTTCGGTTCCATGGCAGGCTTATATGGGCTAAAAAATCATGCCGCTTATTCTGCCGCGAAAGAAGGAATAATTGGCTTAACAAGAACAGCAGCATTGGAGTGGTCTCAATATGGAATTCAAGTGAACGCGATTGCGCCTCTTGCCGCTTCCGCCGCTTGGGATAATTTTGCCAAGACATCACCTCCAGAGCAAGTTAAAGCTTTCCTGGATATGATACCTGCCGGTTATATGGGTGATCCTGAAAAACATGTTGGAAGGGTGTGTGTTTTCCTCGCAAGCCCTGACTCTGACTGGATTACGTCACGCACATTGTTCGTTGATGGCGGGCAAGGCGCGACCAGGTGATCTCCACGTTCCAAGTTTCGGTGATCCATCAAGCCAACGGAGAAATATACGCAGATGGCGCACACCAGAGTTATGATTTTTAGATGAAACTCACGTTAAGCGCTCTTTTTGTCCTTTCTGAAATTGAGAAGGCCGGAGTTTGATTTAAGAGGTATAATTTGTGAGCCGGGTTTCAGAGTGATGTTGTGGGATCGTAGTCATATGGGTATAGGTAAAAAGTACTGCTGAAGAGCGAGAAAAGCTTATACAAAATTCGGTGTTGAATTTGGGGCAGGGAATCCATTAGATAAAAATTATCATGGATTCCCTGCCCTATTTACAATGATTCTTCTCTGACTTTCTGAAACACTTGTAATCAGCATGCAATCTCTACGGCGAGCGCCCATTCCTGCGGACTGAGCTCCCCGGCCTGAAGCTCCACTTGAAGCGCCTCGGCCATTCCCGTCCTGATGGCCCTTTTCAATTCGTCAACCTCAATCCTTCGGCCCAGAATTTCCCGAAGTGAAATTATCCGGGATTTGAGCTTCTCGCGGAGCGACTCACGCGAGTCGGCGTCCGTCTTGATGATTACCGTCCATGTATTTTCCTGGGGCTCCAGAATGATCGAGCCATGCTGGAGAAGGGATGTGCCGTGCCACGTCTGAGCGCTTCCCACAAACTTTTGTCCCCGGTAGACAATGTCCCCGACAGCCGCACGCATGAAGCATATGTCGGCCTGTGACGATCTTGTCCTCTCGCGCCCCAGCTCCGCTTCGAATCCAAGCAGGCGAAACCCCGCCAGAAGCCCTTCGCAGAGGAGACGATACGCGGCATCGAGGGAAGAGGGAATACCCTGCCCGGTATCGGCGACAACACTGTAGGTGAGATCGTTTTCGTGTAACACCGCCCGCCCGCCCGTTGCCCTTCGAACGACATCGAGTCCGAGTTCCCGGCAGGCAGCAAGATCGATGGAGTGGCGCTTTTGGAAATAGCCCAGAGAAACGGCGGGAGGGCTCCACTGGTAGAAGCGCAGTGTCGGTTGCGATTCCCCCGGTACATGCAGCCGAAGCAATGCCTCGTCTATGGCCATGTTGAGCGATGCCGGCAGAGTTCCGGTGTCCAGAAGTCGCCATATACTCATGATAACTCTCCAAAGTAGAGCGGCGCCTTGTATGAGCTTCGAACGAGAGGGCCGGAGGCCACACTCCTGAAGCCCACGCGAAGTCCTACCTCATGCCAGTGATCGAATTCATCGCGAGGCACGTAGCGCTGCACGGCTGTGTGTACAAGCGAAGGAGCGAGATACTGCCCGATGGTCACCATATCGCACCCTGCCGCAGCCAGGTCACGCAATACGGCTTCGATCTCGTCGGCCGTCTCTCCAAGGCCAAGCATGAAACCGGACTTCGTTACGATGTGAGGAGCCCACGACTTTGTTCGCCGCAACAGAGTGAGTGAGCGGGCATAATCGGCACCTCGCCGCACCGCACGGTAAAGCCTTGGGACAGTCTCGATGTTGTGGGCCAGAATATGGGGGGAGGCCTCCAGGACGGTTGAAAGAGAATCTTCGTAGCCCAGGAAGTCCGGTACCAGGATCTCGATCTTTATGCCGAGGCACCGCCTGTACAGCTCCTGCACGACCCGTGCATAATGCCCAGCGCCGCCGTCCGGCAGGTCATCCCGTGTGACTGATGTGATGACCACATGGGACAACCCCAGTTCGGACACGGCATAAGAGAGTCGCTCTGGTTCTTCCGCGTCCGGGGGGCCTTTCGGGTGGTCATGCTTGATCGCACAGAAGGCACATCCCCTGGTGCAGACATCTCCAAGAATCAAAAACGTTGCCGTATGATGCGAAAAGCACTCCCCCCGGTTGGGGCACCGGGCACTGTCACAAACTGTGGGTAGTCCAAGGTGTGCCAGAAAACCGCTTGTTTGCTCGATTTGTTCTTTTCCCCGGCCCCGCTTTGCCCGGCGGACTTCCTCCCTCAGCCAAGCGGGAATCGTCTCACTCATGAGGAATCCCTTGTAAGGCTTTCACCATCCGCCATGAGCGGGCTCCGCCGGACAATGATGGTCGGTTCGACAATGACCGCACTTTTGAAAGACCGGCAGATTGCCGAATACTTGAGTGCCAGATCCAACGCCCGCTGTACTACCACGACAGGTTTTCCCTTCACCACGAGCTTGGGATAGAGAGTCAGCTTTTTAAACCAGGAGGTCCTGTCGATGTGCTCCTCTACCTCGCCCACGGCCTCGCATTCAAAGGAGACCAGTTCCACCTTGAACCGCTTCATGGCCCATATGACCATCATGTGGTAGCAAGTGTTTCCGGCTGCCACGAAAGCGTCCTCCGGAGTGAGCATATTGGGATGGCCGTAAAGATCGGGTGGAGCGGAGAACTCCATTTCCGTCCCATTCTGGCACCAGGTATAGCCAAGGTGTTCGCCACGCCATTCCACTTTATTCTTGTAAGATGCCATCGCACTCTCCTCTCATCCTTTCATGATTTCATCTACAGCCCTGGCGATTTCTTCCGCAACGACCTGAGCTGCCGCTTTTTCCTCCGGCCGCAAGTTGCGAAGGCTGGTCGGGGGATCAAAATCATGTTTTTTCAAAATGTCAGGGATGAGCAGCGATTTGCTGGGCTTTCCCGAAAGCTGTTCCGTACTCTTCTGAGCGCATCTCTTCTCGCATCCGTCCACGGTAATGGTAGGGTAGTTGCGGGCAAAATCCCGCTCCTCTTTTCCTCCGGCTATAAAGAGAGGGAGGCAAATGGTCACGGCCTCGCCGGGCCTCAGTTCATCGAGGACCTTGCGGCAGGCGATGCGTGAGAGCGTACCCTCGGGGATCGCCTCCCCGCTGCATGAAACAATGCCGACTTTCAAGACTTTAAGATCGATCATTTTCCACCTCCCGCAGCCAGCTCATCCACGACTTGCGCCAGTTCGTCGGCTGCTATGGCGGCAAGCTGCCGGCCGTTTTCGTCCAGTTCCACAATTCCATCCGGTTTGATCTCCTTATGGGCCTTGTAGAAGTTGATGGCCTGGTAGGTTTTGGCGGCCTTGACGCCTTGCGCCTCAAGAGTCTTTTGAGCGCAGCTCTTGGGGCAGCCATCTATGGTGATGACAGGATTGTCGGTCACCAGTTGCATTGCGTCGTGGTCTGCGATCACCAGGAGTGGCAGACAGGTTGTCACGACCACGCCCGGCCTCACCCGATCCATCAGCTCGTAGGTTGTCTCCCGGGCTATCGTACCGTAAACCTTACCGATTCCACTGCAGGCAAGCACGACAACCTTGTTTGTTTTTCCAGTCATTTTTTCTTCATCTCCTCAGCGATCTTTTCTTTCATGAGTTCCATATATGCCTCATCCTGCAGGAGTTCTTTCTTGTCGCTATCGAAATCCGTCGGTTCGATCTTGTATATCCAGCCCGCACCGTAAGGATCTTCGTTGATAAGGTAGGAGTTCGCTTCCAGCTCTGAGTTGACTTCGATTACCTTGCCCGATACCGGTGAAAGGATCCCGAAGGTGGCCTTGATGGTCTCGATTTTGCCGAGTTCCTGGCCCTGCCTCACTTCTGTTCCCACCTCGACGGTTTCGAGAAAGGCCACATCGCCCCTGGCCTTCTGGAGAAAATCGCTCACCCCGACGACTGCTACATTGCCATCCACTTTTGCCCAGAAGTCATCCTTGCTGTAGAAGTAGCCAACCTTCACCCTGAATACGAACTTGTCATAGGCTGTTTCCAGAAACTCGCCCATTATTCCCCTCCTTCCCTATTTGTTCAGATTTTTTTTAATTTCCTTCCCCATATCTGAATCGCAAGGCCACATTGACCAGACCGATCATGACCGGCACTTCGACCAGAGGCCCGATCACGGCGGCAAAGGCGGCCCCCGAGCCGATGCCGAAAACGGCTACGGCTACGGCAATAGCCAGTTCGAAGTTGTTGCTGGCGGCGGTAAAGGCCAGGGTTGCGGTCTTGCTGTAATCGGCGCCGAGCCGCTTTCCCATCCAGAACGATACCAGGAACATGACAATAAAATAGATCAGAAGCGGAATGGCGATGCGTACAACATCCATCGGCAGCTGCACGATAAGCTTCCCCTTCAGGCTGAACATGACTACGATTGTGAAGAGGAGGGCGATCAGGGTAATGGGTGCGATCTTTGGGACGAAGCGGGCGTGATACCAGTCTTTGCCTTTGAGCGCCACGCCGATCAGCCGGGTCAGGGCACCTGCTATAAAGGGAATGCCGAGATAGATGAAGACGCTCCTGGCAATCTGTCCCATGCTCACCTCGACAACGCTTCCCGACAATCCGAAAAGGGGCGGGAGAACGGAGATAAAAAACCAGGCATAAACGCTGTAAAAAAGAACCTGGAAGATGCTGTTGAAGGCGACAAGCCCCGCGGCATATTCCGTATTGCCTTCTGCCAGTTCGTTCCAGACGATCACCATGGCAATGCAGCGGGCAAGGCCGATCATGATCAGCCCGACCATGTACTCCGGCTTATCCGGAAGGAAGACGATTGCCAGCAGAAACATCAGAACCGGTCCGATCACCCAGTTCTGGACGAGGGAGAGACAGAGAACCTTGATGTTCCGGAATACTTTCGGCATATCCTCGTACCGGACCTTGGCAAAAGGAGGATACATCATCAGGATGAGTCCGGCAGCAATAGGGATGTTGGTCGTCCCCACCTGAAACATGTTGATGAAGTATTCTATACCTGTGATAAAATACCCGATGCCGACTCCCGCCGCCATCGCGGCAAAAATCCAGATCGTCAGATATCGGTCCAGAAAAGACAGCCTTTTGGTATTGACATGCTCCTTCATTGATCTTCCTCCCTGCATACATCGGTGACGTTCTGTTCGGTTGTCAGGCAGCGTTCCGGTCTGCAAACTTGAATTTTCATTGAGATGCTTATTTCCCTATATCAGTCCGAAATTATAAGCCAGGATGTAATAACTTCCCACCAGGATAAAAACGATTCCCGTACCGCGCCTTGCGAAAAGCTCTATTCTTGTCATGTGTTTGTAAACTTTATCCAGGTAGCGGGCGCCTGTGGCGACGATCAGGGCAAAAGCCATAACGGGCATCCCTGTTCCGATCCCGAAAATCAGCGGAAGGCCAATCATGGATTCCGCGCGAATGGACAATGGAATCAGCCCGCCGAAGAACATCGCCGCCGATACCGGGCAGAGTGCGAGTGCGAACAAGCCGCCGAGCAAAAACGAGTGGATCAGACCTCCGCTTCCCAGCCTCTTCTGCAGCGATTCAGGAGGGGAAATCCCGGACAGACGGAGGCTCCAGATGTCCAGCAGCACGAGACCGATCGCAATCAGAAAAAATCCAATGACTTTGTTTATATACTGCTGCAGAATATTGGAAAGAAGCGGCATATTGACCAGGGTCTTCAAGGTCAGGAAGCCCAATACCGCATAGACGGCGCTCCTTCCCAAGGTATAAAGAACGCCCGACAGCACGACCATCCGCTGGTTCGCTACTCGATAAGAGACATACGAGATCGCGGCAATATTCGTGGCCAGAGGACAGGGGCTGATGGAGCAGAGAATCCCCAGCCATAGCGCTGTTAAGATCGGCAGAAAGGATTCCATCTATTTCGACTCCTGCAAATAGGCGTTGATTTCCGTTTTGACATACTGATAAAATTTGTCCCTGTCTCCAGAGAGGCGCCAGACCCCGTCCAGGTTTTTCCATTGTACCTGCCGGTCGCCTCTGTAAAGTACGATGACCAGAGAACTGTTATATAACTGATAATCCTGGATGAAATGCCGGTTCTCCTGCACATCTACATTCACAGTCCGGAACTTCAGTTTCTTGTCCTGTATCTGCCGGGGAAAGTATTTTTCCACAGCTTCCTTCGAAAATTGCTCATTCCTCTTGCAGGTGACACAGCGGTAGTCTCCATGAAAATAGATGGCCAGGACAGTGGCATCGGATTGCGACGCCTCCTTCGACTTTGGCAAGGTCTCGGCCGCGGAAGACAGTGCCCATCCCATTAGAAAAACGGTCAGTATGACCGTCAGACCAGAAAGTATAAATCTGTGCATGGTTATTGCCTCATCTTTCTCAGTGCATTTGCCTGAAAATTTTCATATAATCACAGTAATTAAACAAATCTTCTTTCAAAACTACCACTTATACGAAACCATCATTGTAGTAGAGAAAAATCCCATGCTTGCCTTGCTGTTCAGCATGTCGGGCGAGATATTGTGGCTGTTTTCAACCTGGATGTCTTTGTTGAATCCATAGATCATAGCCATATTGAACTCAAAGTTGCTGCCGACTTCGTAGCCGAGACCGCCCGTGATATGATGCTCAACAGAGGGGTTCATTATGATAAGGAGACCTTCCGGAGGTACCGGATTTTTCCCGTATGCATACCCCATCCTCAGTTTAAAATGCTCAGTAGCCGGATATTCCATGCCTATCTTAAATACCCACTGGTCTTTCCAGTTTGTCTTCATCGTAAATTCCTGATCAGGCTGGGCTGTACCGTTCATTGTCACACTGGTGAGTTTAACAGGAATTTCATCATAATACTCAGACCAGTTGAGCCATTCTACATCAACGGCTACGAGCATTCCGCCAAGTTGCTTCATCCTCATGAACATACCTGCCTTTACAGATTGAGGCCATCCGATCTTCATATCGAAGTCGCCTGTCATCCTTGTCTGAACCGGTATCATACCTCCCATCTGGGCTATCGGTGCGATCATAGTGGCATCGCCTTTGAGATTTATATCTGCGGGGGTTGTGTAGGCTAGACCAAATCCATACATATTCTGAAAGTTGTAAAGAATACCGACTTTGCCCGATATGCTCCAGGCTTGTCCATCCATATCTGCATTAAAGAGAGTGTCTAACAGGCCGTTTGGCTGATTGCCCATTGGACCGCCGCCAGCCTGGTCCATGAAGAAAGGCATCTTCATTTGCATCATGGAATACCCGACCTGAGGTGAAACGCCTATTGTTATTGTGTCGGTAATTTTGTAGGCAACCGTAGGTGCGACCTTCATGTAACCGAACTGGGAAAAGTATTCGGTGTTTGAGAAATCCAGTGTTCCTGCCGGCAGCATTTCCAGAAAACGGTTATCCACTCTCAAAGTGCCGTAGTCTGATCCCGTACCGCCTTCATTGAACATCCCAATTCCGAAGTACCATGGACTGTCCTTTTTGTGATAAGCAAAGCCCGCCGATGGAATCAGGTAGATGGGATGCTTTCCGTCCGTGTCATTAAGTGTGCTTGATCCCGTGGCATCCTTATTCTGGAATGGGAAGAAGGGAAACATCATTTCAAGATTCATATCCACTCTTCTGCCGTCAATCTTAGATATTGCGGCAGGGTTGGTGTTCATAACGGTTGTGTCGTCACCAACTGCTATCGAAGTTCCTGCCATCCCTGCGCTCTTTGCGCCATAAGCTATGTTTTCCATGCCGTTGTTCGCCTCTGATTGTACTGTGCCGCATATTAGTACAAAACCAGTGATCAGAAAGACGAACAGATTCTGTTTTAATTGATTGCGCATAATCTTCCGGTTCTTTTCTTCGAAAAAAATTATGAGGAATAAAAGGGGAATCCATTCGGCAAAAAATTTATGGATTCCCTGCTCTATTTACAATGACTATTGTCTAACCATCTGAAACCTTCGGAACTGTCTTTACTTTCTGAACAGGTAGGAAAAAATATCTAAAGAACCCAGGATAGTGTCCGTTACAAAAAATCCTTAGGGACATCGTAACCGGCATTTTCTAATATAGCCAATAGCTCTTTTCTTTTTTCTTTAAATTCAGCGGTAAAAAGAGGTTTGCATTGGGCAATGTTTACCTCTGCATTCATTAATTTAATGGTAAATCCATAGCAGCCTTTTCCCGGGCAGTCTTCACATTTTATATTTGGGAAATAACTGTAAAGACTTAAGGGACTTAATGTAAGCCACTTATCATATTTTGGTTTGATGCTTTCACGATTATCATAGGCCTTATTAATGAGGTCTTTTAACCTATCTAAAACTTCTTTTCCCTCATCCTCGTTCTCCAGATTGGTGATGGTAATTTCTTCAGGATAAAACACTATTATTCTGCCATCCTTGTTCAAAATGAGATTTTGTGTATTGTGATTATAAGAACATCCTCTGAAGACAGTGTTCAGGTATGGCAGTACTTCATGAATATCATCCGTAAGCTCTGCTATTATCCTGATCTTGTTAGGGTCTACTAGACACATCCCTGCGGTAAAATTATATCCATTAAGCAACAACATTATTATCGCTCTCCTCCTTTAAATAGATTTGCAAAGGAAGTTAAAACCTATTCCGCTGAAAATCTGTTTGATTTTTTACATGCTCACGGCATGTATTCAACTGCCTCACGAAAGACGTCACGCACCGCCATAACCGATAGTTACTTTTTCACCTTCCACGATAACAGGTACAGATTCTTCACCCTTGGAGTATTTAAGCATTTCTTTCCGTCTTTTCCGATCAGCATTTACATTGTAGTAGGTTGCGCTTTTACCGTAATCTTGCCGCGCCTTCTGGCAGAAAGGACAAGTGTTTGTTCCATAAATAATGACGTCCGGTTTCATTTTTTCAAACCTCCATCCCTACGGTAGTCGGAAGAATAATTACCGGGTTCAAGTGATAATTTTTTTGATTTCGTCAACCGAGAGTATTTTCCCCGTGGACTTTACCACCCCGTTCACCGCCATGGCCGGCGTGATCATCACCCCGTATTCGACGATCTTTTTTATCTCTTCAACCTTTACGATTTCTGCCTCTATCTTAGATTCTTTTATCGCTCTTTCAACGTTTTCTGCCAGTTTTTTACATTTGGCACAGCCTGGTCCTAAAATCTCGATTTTCATCTTTTTAAATCTCCTGTTATTCAACGATATTTCCGTAGAGTATTCCGGATATGGTAGACATCAGCACCACAAGGGAAACGTAGACCAAAGTCTTCTTTGTTCCTATAACGCTTCTTATAACCAGCATGCTGGGAAGACTTAGTGCCGGTCCAGCCAGAAGCAAAGCCAGGGCTGGGCCCTGACCCATGCCGCTTCCGATTAAACCTTGTAATATGGGTACCTCGGTCAGAGTGGCAAAATACATGAGTGCAGCAGAGATAGAGGCAAAAAGATTTGCCCCTAATGAGTTTCCCCCTACCAGATAAGCAATATACCTTGAAGGAACTATGCCCTGGTTGCTATCCGGTCTTCCCAGAAGGAAACCGGCTACAAGAACACCGGCAAATAAAAGTGGAATAATCTGTTTGGCAAAACCCCATGAGGCATCTACCCATGTAAGAAGTTCATCTTTCTTAAACCAGTTCCAGAGTATCAAGACGAGCATGATTAAAAGACCAATGGTGACATACCAGTGAATTTTATAGATATCCATCCAGAAAACGCTATCTTCCTGGGGTTTGGCCCATGCGGCAAATATCAGGATGAGAACCAGGGTTAAGATATAAATGGTTTCTTTCCAGAGGGGACGTTCTTTGGTTTCCTCGTCAGGGAGGATAATCTTACCTTGGGTTTTTTCCTTCTCCTCTTTCCGGTAGATATAAGCCATGGCAAGGCCCACAACAACGGAGAAAAGAATGGCACCTAATGCCCTGGCCAACCCCAGTTTCCATCCCAGTACCTTTGCCGTGAGAATAATGGCCAGAACATTTATGGCAGGACCTGAATAGAGAAACGCTGTAGCAGGACCAATTCCTGCCCCCTGTCGGTAAATTCCTGCAAAGATCGGAAGTACCGTACAGGAGCAGACAGCCAGAATCGTACCGGAGATAGAGGCCACACTGTATGATAGAATTTTATTTGCCTGTGCCCCGAAATACTTCATGACCGCTGCCTGAGAGACAAAACAGGAGATGGCACCGGCGATGAAGAAGGCGGGAACCAGGCATGTCAGGATATGTTTTTGGGCGTATTCCTGAGCCATCATAAAGGCCTCAAGAGCCCCACTTCTTATGGATGAATGGTCAAAGGGGATATAATAAAAGGCTAAAAATACAAAGGCCAGCAGAATGAATTTGGTTCTTTCCCGCATCTCCAAGTACCTTTCTTTCCTATGGCTTTGATGTATGGTAAAACTACTTGAGTAATTTACCATATAGTCAAATAGTAGTTAGCAAATTACACTATGTCAAGCAGATATTTGCTGGATTTCATGCGATTCTTCACCAGTCTCGTCACACAGCTAAAGAAATACAATTTCAAGGTGATAGATAATAGATGTCCAGCCCTTCCTTTCTGTCTGAGAGGATTACAGGTGGTAAAAATACGCAAAGGCATTATCGCTGGAATTAATACTGCTTGTTATACATGAGGTTTTACTGCCTCAATAGCTGCTGAAACAACATAATCCTCGATCTTGCTTCCTGGCGCCCATTCACGGATGAATACTTTGCTTTCCGCTTTTGGTTTGATGTGAATGTTTTCAAAACCAGCACGCAGCAACATAGATTCAAGCTCTTGGATGGTAGGTGCACCCGCTATACACCCGGTGTAGTATGCCATGTTTTTTTTGATGTCTTCCGGCAGTTCAGTGGTGGTAACAACATCTGAAATCGCCAGCCTCCCGCCCGGCTTCAGCACGCGGAAAGCTTCGCCGAAAACTCTTTCTTTATCCAGCGAAAGGTTGATTACACAATTCGAAATGATGACATCAACAACCTTATCGGCAACGGGAATATTTTCCAACTCACCAAGTCGAAAATCGACGTTACCGACCCCGACTTTCTCCGCAATTTGGCGGGACTTGCTGATCATCTCCGGCGTCATGTCAACACCGATAACATATCCTTTGTTCCCGACGGCCCGCGCTGCCAGGAAACAGTCGAATCCACCGCCGCTGCCCAGGTCGAGCACGGTTTCTTCGGGTTGCAGGGAGGCGATTGCCTGAGGATTACCGCACCCAAGCCCCATGTTCGCTCCTTCCGGCACAGCAGCCATATCTTCGGCGGAATAACCCAACCTAAGCGAAATATCTATTGCCTCTGAATTATCTGTTGTTCCACAACAAGATGAATGTGAGCAACCGCAACCGGTGCGCTCCGATGTGGCCACTTTCCCATAGGTCTGCCGAATTGCACTGCGAATCTCTTCTTTCTTGAAGTTATCCATTTGAACATCCTCCATAATGTTAACGATTGATGAGCAACGCTCACCATATAGACGGAAAAAGATTGAAAAGGACGCAACCGATCAGTTGGTCAGCAATTATTACAAGGGCCGTTCTTTAGTCCGTAGTTGTAAGGTCACAGTGTCACCAGAAAATATGTGGTTTTAGGTTTACTGCAGGCCGAACATTGATTGTTATTTTTGCCCCGTTCCCCGGCCGTTGCATAGTATATTGCCCAACAGCTTGGATCGTCGGCAAATGCTGCATAAAGGCCGAAGTCCTTTTCAGACACCTCTCCTGTCGCCAGAAACTTTTCACGTAGTTGAACACTGGATAATTTCATCATCGCCCCGTAAGCGTTCAAGCTCAGTACTGGACTCTGTATCTTCCAACACGTAGCCACTCTTTTTTTCGCTCATATATTCCTCCTCGCGCAATCAAATTGGCAAACCGGCCGAAAGAGTTAAACGAAAAGCTATTGGTTTATAATAAGAGCATTTATCTTATCTAACAGGGGCTCAAATATCTTATACAGCACAGAAGCCGTTACTGCTCCTACAGTATCGGCTAAGAAATCGAAAAAATCACAACTCCTGTGAATACTTGGAGTGCTTTGTATAATTTCGAGAAAGCCTCCCCAACCAACAACTAAAATAAGCGATATGACCCCTGTCGTCAATAGTGTACACTAATTTGTTTTTCATGCCGCTTGTTTCAATGTGTAAAATTGCTTCTCAAAAGTAACCGGAGACAGATAGCCAAGTCT
>JBAZOY010000038.1:0-21901 GCA_041648505.1 Syntrophales bacterium
TTTGAAGAGTATATCCTTTTAGACATATTAGTGGTTGCCACCGGCAGCAAGAAAATGCTGGAAACCTTACCTTTGGGGCTTCTGGAATATTTTGATCTGGTTAATTTTAGCTATATGAATGACCGTGCTGCAGAGAGGCAAATTATTCTTAATAATTTAGAACATAGAGGCCAAGGTGGATTGCTTTCCGAAACCACCGTTGATAAGGCTATCAATATTGTAAGCCGAACCAGAAACCATAGTGAGGTGCAAAGAGGGGTCAGTACCCGGGGGGCAATGAGGTTTACCGAGCTTATCTCTTCTCTTAAGGAAATGAATGTTCCGGATGAAGAGGGGCTTCTTCGCTACGGAGGACACAGCTCTTTGCCTCATCGCCTTGATTTGGCACCCCATGTCGATGTTCCCGGGAAAAGGAAGCAAATCATCAATGAAATACTTGATGAGGTGCTGGAGGTTCAGGCTAAGAAAGAGGTGATAGCTTTCTCCAAGGATGATTTACTGTCCCTGGTAGAAGAGATTAGCAGAAATGAACATTTTCGGAGGCCGCTTAAGTGCGGTGCTTTTGACCTCTTACTGAAAAGGGTGCAAAGATTTTCCGAATCCAAGCTGTCACAGATGGTCAAGATGATGATGGATCATCTGGAAGAGCTTTACCCAATGCAGTATAGAGCTGCTGCTCTCACCGACGAATTATTGAAAAATGTTGAAGAAATAAGAAAGCGTGATGAGAGAATAGACAAGTTAAGGAGAAAACTGGAGGCTGAAGCACTTAAAGAGACCTTGGATTATCTTGAGCAGCAGAAGATCCTGGAGAGAGGTGCGGTCGGTTGGGAGTTAAGTCGAAGGGGGATCTCTTTTCTTCTGGAAAGATTAACTCCAAACTTAGAAGCAAGCCACTTTTATGGCTACGGGAAGCACAGCACAGGCAAGAAGTTGAGTATGGGGGAAGGTCGGGAGGTAGGTGTCCGACACTTCCGTTTCGGCGATCGGTATAAGGATGTTTCCTTCAAGGATACCGTCAGGGAGACTATCCGCAATCGCCGACAGATGGTGACCAAGGACGATATTATGGTTACCACTAAAGATATTCGAGCAAAGATAGATTTCGTTCTGGTAGTAGACCTTTCAGGAACGATGAGCCAGTTAGAGAAGCTGTGGCATGCCAAGGAGAGTGCTATGGTCTTGTCCTTGGCGGCAGCTCAATATCATGATCGGGTGGGAGTGGTTTCCTTTTCTAACCTGGCGGATGTGGTGGTGGATATTACCGGTAGTCCGGAAAGGCTGACCAGAAGAGTAATCGACCTGGAGCTTCACCGGAATGCCTTTACAAATATCGGTTATGGGATATTGAAGGCTGCACAGCTTTTTGCCCGCCATCGGGGAGGACGTGCCAGTCAGCACATGATCATCATTTCTGATGGTGATGCCACAGCTCCTGATCCCTCGCCTCAGAGATATGCTCTTAGACAGGCAGTTATGGCGGCAAAAAAGGGTATCACAATTTCCTGCGTCTGCATTAATGAAGAATCTGCGGATCCGGAACTGATGCGTCGTATAGCCAGAATAGGCAGGGGAAAGGTCCATTTTATCGATCCTGAGTGTATGACCAGTGCTGTGCTCGAAGAGAGATATGCCGCCAATTTTCCCGGCCACTAAAAATACAAATAAATATAAATATGGAGGCTTGAGATATGAGTGATGTTAAACTTTGCGAGGTCTGCGGTAAAAATGAGGTATCATGCAAATGTGATATTTGTAAGGTATCCCTTTGTGATATGTGTAAGGAAGAAGTAAGGCTGGCGGCTCAGACCCCTGGGCAAGCAGTTAAGCCAGGTGTAACAATGTCTTCTCTCCATAAGGCTTCCTGGAAGAAAACACTTTGTCCGAAGTGCCTGGAAGAGGAAGATGTGTATTAACCGTTTAGATATTCCACTACCTGATAGATTAATTTGATAAGATAGAAGCTGCTTATTAAAATAATGATTTCCAATAGGAGGGTAAATTATGGGGCGAAAGGTTAAGGTTGGCTTGACCGAAACAGAGATTGATATTGTGTGTCGCGACGTCCGTGGGATTGAGGACGAAGTAGCATGGGTTATTGAGAACGATTGGCAGGAAAATCGCTATTTGCAGTTTGATGGACGTATCTTTCCCTTTACCGATGTTCCTGATGTAGCCGAGTGGGACCATGTTTTAGTGGATAGATACACACCTATATATGCCAGGCCTCAGAGTTTATGCAGTGACTGTGAGGCGGGACCGTGTGATCTAAAGAAGGGAAAGGGGAGGTGCGGGCTAGAAGTTGATGCTTTTCAGGCCAGGCTCAATTTCCGCAAACTCTACCGAGGTTCTTTAAGTCAAATAAAAAATACACGGGATACCTTAAATTATATAATTAAAGTTCATGGCAGAGAACATCCTGTTACCTGGGGTGAAGCACGTGATGAAAGCGATGCCAGTCATATCGGTATGTTCACTGCTTTAGAGATGAGGAACGTTAATGATCTGGACAGGGCCCAGTCTTATGTCGAGGATCAGGGGAACAAGCTTTTTGTCGCCAGTCACAACGTTTGCGATCTTAAGGAGATCGAATCCCTGTCTTTTCATATCAGCTCTATGCTGTTAGTCAGCATGAATGTTTCCGAGCTGATCAAGGTGAACTTCTTCGGTGCCTATAACTCTCCGGATCATGATATCTCAGATATGCTGGATTGGCCACCGACGACTACCCAAGTAGGATTAGGAGGCGTAGAAAAGGGTAAGCCCGTTATTACCTTTACGGGCGATGATTCCCTTATTCCATACTTGATCATAAATCAGCTTAAGGAGAAGGGACTCGCGGATAAAATTGAAGTTACCGGTATAGGTGCGGTGGCCCATGATGTCGCTCGTTTCTACGAACCATGCCGTATCTTAACTTCCCCGCCCAGGGCAAGGAAAGCGATCAGGAGCGGTATCTCTGATGTCCTTGTTGCCAGCAGTTCCTGTCTGAATATGGATATCTTAAGTGACGCGAAACGTGTAGAGACCCGGGTTATCTGGACAGATCCGAGCCGGAATATAGGGCTTCCCGACAGGACCGACAGTTTTGTAGATGACATCGTTAAGGATTTGGTTGCCGGGGCTCCCGGGGCCTGGATCAGGCAACAGGAAAAGGCTGCAGCGGTTGCGGTTAAGACAGTGCAGGAGGTTAAGCGCAAGGGAGATTACATGCTCTCTGAAAAGGCAGTGAAAGAAGAGGCCAAGAAGTGTCTTGCCGATTGCGATCTGTGTTTTAGTGCTTGCCCCAATTGCCTTTTGTTAAGCAGGGCTGTCAGGAATGTGGCAAAGGGTGGATTAAAGGCGTTAGCCGCAGTGGAGAAGGATTGCATCCTTTGCGGAAAGTGTGAAGGGATTTGTCCGGAAAATATTCGTTTGACCGATCTCTTAGTTGCCGCTCAAGCACAGCGGGCACCTGAGGAAAAAGCTCCGATGCGGGCCGGAAGGGGTATGATGACCAGGAATGAAACCTGCTCATGGGCTTTCTCGATGTTCTGGGGTAACTGCCCGGGCCTTTTCCATATCATAGGCTGCGGTAATGCTAAAGAGGAAGATATCGGATGGATGGCTCACAATTTAACAGCCCGTAATGCCGTTGTTTTTGTGACCGGTTGTGCTGTAAGCGATGTCGCCAAACATTATAACGAACAGGCTGAGAAATATATCTTTCAGGAGTTCGGCGGCGAAGCTAATTTGAGAAATTTAATGAATCATGGCTCCTGCACTGCTTGTTCTCATGGTCTTGATCAGGCTGTGAAATGGGCTCGTACCGGTGCTGCTATTTCACATTACGGCGCTTTTGCCGAGACGGTAGATCTCTTCAGTCAAATAGTAGCTATGGTCTTGATTATCTGGGGTCCCATGTCGGAAAGGATGCACGCTGTGGCAACAGCCTGGGCTCGTGCTGGAAACCCGGTAATTATCGGTCCTGCTTCATCCCTGGATATGAATCGTTTCCTGGTTGGGAATAAGTGGGATTGGCAGAAATGGTGGCATTATGACAGCTGGACTAGAAAGAAAAGGATCCATGAACCGGGGCAAAAACATATGATCGTACCCGTGGAGACCAAAGAAGAAGCTATAACTATGGCTGAAATGCTTTATATGAAAGCGGTCAATATGAGAGATTTACGGGTAACTGAGTTAGAGTCCTACCTGGATTATTCTCAGGAGTTCTTCGGTGAGTGGCCTGATGACTGGCATTTAACAGCCAGAACTGCGTGGGAAATGCCGTTAAGAAATAAAGCCAAGATGCTTAAAACACTTCAGGACAAGTATGGTTGGGAGATCGATCGACTGACTGCAGTGAAAGCCAGGCATCCTGATGGCCGCCTGCTTACTATGGAAGAATATGTAAATGAATATAGCTCTATGGGAGGTGTTTATCCCACTCTTATTTCCAGGCTCTTTGGTGATCCTGATATTAGAGAATACAAGACTGCCTACGAAATAGGGGTTAGAGAAAAAGAAAAGAAATAAGGTCAGAGCAGGAGAACATTAAAGATCAAGATTAAATTAATTAAAATGTTTGTTAAGGGGGTAAGATAAGATATGAGCGTTAAGCAACCTTCAGAGTTAGCGGAATATCTCAAGGCGAAGAAGAATGTGTTACTCCTAACCGGTGAATTGTGTGATAAGGTTGATTGGGATGGAAAGTCGCTCTTAGATTATGCAGCGGATATAGCCAAAAAACTGAATCTTCCGGTAGCTGCTACTGCAAATACAGCTAAGGGCTTAAAGGCAAGGGCTGTTCAGGGAGCAGCAAAGAAGTATGCTGCTGAGATCGTAGATTTTATGCGGTGGCCTGAATGGAGAGACAAGATAATGCCGGAGAAACCGGAGGTTTTAGTTTTTATTGGTTATCACAGGGCAGCATCTTCAGGATTTATATCCATGGTGGGTAAGAACGCGGAAACGGTGTCTCTGAATCATATATATGAAGAAGAAGCGACTTATTCCCTGCCCGATACTGCTGCTTCCCTGCGCCAATATCAGCAAAATCTGGAGAAGCTGATTCAAGCCTTATAGGAAACGTAATAGACGTTCGGCGTTCAGCAAAACGGACATATTGCTGATGGCTGAACGTTTATGCTTATTACAATGTGTTTTTAGAAACTCAGGAACTTATCAGGATTGGGGTTTAGCAAAATGGAATGGGAGGAAGCCCAGGAAAATAGACCGGAAAGAATAAAAGAAGGGGAATTTCGGGAATGGTACTTTCCAATTGAAGAGGTATTGGAATGGACCAGGAAATTTCTGGAAGAAGAGGTAGGCTATAAATTGCAACCCAGCTCATATATAGGCTTTGTTCAACCCGATTTCCATGCCAAAAGGAAAACCGAAAAGAGGGAGTATGAAGTGGTTGGGGTGGGTTGCCAGCACTATAATGAGGCAGTTGATGGGTTAGCCAAGCTTATGGCACTCAAGGCCGTGCTGGGAGACAGTGCAGATTATGTTCTGGTGTTACCTCCCGTGAGTGAACATTTGATGCTGGAATTCTTCCGCAGTGAGGAAGGGCGCTGGTATTTTGAAATTAAGCGCCAGGAATTCATGGTCTGGTTATGTAATCCTGATGAGGAATTTACGTGTTGTATTGTTGGTGGGCCACAGGACAGGCTTTTCGAAGAATACTTTCTCTTTGGCAAGATGCCTTTGGACATGTCCCTGTCAATGCAGCTTTCCGGTGTTTCATGGGATGCAGAAGAATATTAACAAACTTTACATTTTGGGTATTGATGCGGCTATTTGGCTATTATGGGTTTGACCAAAACAGTTTGCACGGGTTGCAGCTGCTTATGTGATGATATTGGTATCGAACGGGAAGGTCAGGATATTGCCAGGATTGAAAACGCCTGCGTCAAAGGATCTTCTATTATTCGTGCCGCTGATGATATCCCGTTGCGGGTGCCTTACTTAATAGGTAAGCGTGAAGTTACTTTAGAGCAAGCGATTGACAAGACAGCAGGACTGCTTAAAAATTCAAAACATCCTCTCATCTTTGGCTTTGACAATTCAACATTGGAGGCACAGGCCTTCGCTATAGAGCTGGCAAGGGCCTTGGGAGGAGTAATTGATGATTGTTCCTCCTTTTGTCATGGTGAATTAGTTCTCAGTATCTTAAACGGCACAATTCCCTCCTGTTCTCTGTCCGAGGTTAAAGATGCGGAGATGATTATGTATTGGGGTGCTAATCCCTATCATTCGCATCCAAGACACCTGTCCAAGTTTTCTTATTATGCGCATGAAAAATACAACCCTGCGGGTTGGTCACCCGATGTAACTCTGGTTTCTATTGAGGTCAGGGATACGGAAACTACCTTTAACAGCAGGCCCTTCTTTAAGATCTTGCCGGGGGAGGATGGTAAGCTTATCAGTTCGATACTGGCAACAATGAAAGGTCAGGGTGACAGGGGTGATGCAAAAGACATCGTTGATCTGATAAGGCAGAAGGGATTTTGTGTGATATTTGTCGGCCTGGGCCTGGTTTACGCATTGGATGGCGACTTATCTTTATTCAACGAGATGGTGCATATGTTGAGTAAGGAGACCAGGATTAGCGTAATGCCCATGGTAGGCCATTTCAACATGCGCGGGTTTAACCATAGGATGTTTCAGCAGACAGGATACATCAATAAGGTCAGCTTTGCCAATGGCGTTTCTCACGGGCCTGAGTTTTCCATGTTGGAACAGGTGAAAAACAACGATCCCGATTGCATCCTTATCGCGGGTGCGGACCCATTTACAAGTCTTCCGAGCCATATGGCAAATAATTTGAAAAATGTGCCCATTATTGCCCTTGATCCTTTTATCACACCGACTACACAGGCTAGCGCGGTAGTATTTGGGACAGCTATCTCCGGCGTGGAGACATGGGGTACGGCAATGCGGATGGACGGTCTTGAAGTACCTCTGGTTCCTGCCTGGGAGTCGGGGCGGCTCAGTGATGAACAGATTTTAAAACTCCTTCTGGATGAGGTTACCAGGTAAATTTCTGTATGGATTAGCTATGCCTAGTGTTCAATTGGTTATCATTACTTATCGCGATATTTTCCACTGGTCGGCCAGGAAAAGAGAGAATATCGAGAGCGGGGCTGATGAAAAATCAGCGCTGGTTCGTCTCTCAGAAGCTGACTTGAAGGGATTGGGCATAGTTGATGGTGCCGAAGTGATGCTCAGCAATGATGCCGGTTCGGTAATAGTTCGAGCCGAATTAGATCCGGACTGCCCCCAGGGTCTTGGATACATGCCTGTAAGCCGTTATTCGAATGAACTTATCAGCTATGGTATAAATGAGGCAAAATTACCGAATTTTAAAAGAATAGAAGTATCAGTGGAGCCTACCGGAGGTGAAGTTAAAAAGGGAAGGAAGAGGCAGTCATCCAGAAAAGGTACGACAGACAAGATTCAGCCCCTTCATGTATATCAGATGTTGCCGGGTACTGATTGCAAGGTATGCGGATGTGGTACTTGTATGGCTTATGCCTTTGCCCTGATTGGCAGAGAGAAGGTCCTTGCCGATTGTCCCGACCTTCAAAAGGAGGAATTTAAGGAATCTCTCGAATTTTTGCAGGGGTATTTTGGTGAAATTGCCGGAGAGGTAGCCGAGACAGGACTTTTAATTGACAAAGAAAAATGTTTCGGTTGCGGCGATTGCGCTATCGTCTGTAAAAAGGCGATTACCTCTCTTGTTCATAGTGGTTCCGTAGTGCAACGGGATGATGTGCCTCCTGTTCTGGAGATAATTAACGGTGTTGTCGAAATAACGAATTGGGGTAGTTGTAAGCGGACGATGAATCCGCCGGAATACTGCAGGTTGTGTGAGGATAAATGTACATCCGGTGCTCTGGAGATAGTAAGGTAGAACTAAATTGAATGTTGAGTATGCATTATGATAACAATTGAAGATGTAAATAAGGCTTTTGCCGCCAAAGGGATTTTTATTGAATTACCTCTGCCTGTCAATTTGATGGTAAAGAGTATCGAGGTTCTTGAGAAGATCCATTATACCGCCGGAATTCGATTGCTTTTGAGGGTCGAGTATATCAATGAAGATGGCAAGGAGGTTTCTGAACTCATTTACCGCGAAGGACCATTTAAGAAAGAGAGAAAACCTCTTCCTAAGTCTCCTGAACTGCCTAAAGATAATCTTCTTCCTACACGGGACAAGATGGCTTTTGCCGATGCAGAAGAAGCTAAGGCTTATTTAAAGGAAGCCATTACTCATCTGCTTCAGGACAAGGGATACTCTCCCGAAGAGACAAGCGAAACAGACCTTTATTTTACTAAGGAGGGAATCGGGTTTTTCGTTAAATTGGCCATTCGCTGTGATGAAAAAGGGCTTGAGAAGGCCAAACAGCTTAGGGAATTACGGCGCAAGCATGGCCCGACTCATGAGTACGCCCTGGTATTTCCGGCATTTCAGGACTCTCTCGGTCTTCCATTACGCATTCAGGAACGGTGGATTGCACGTAACCAGGATTACTTATCCATACATCGCATAGGTTTATATGGCGTAGATAATATGGATCCTAACCGCATTTACTCTTTCAGTATCTACCCCAAGGAATTAGCGCTGAAGAGATATTTTATGATAACCACCCAAAGCTGGTTTCTTGTCCGAAACCGCTATGTTCAAGAAAGGCCCTTTGGCATAGCCTAAACTTCGTCGACTTCTTCAACCACTTTTTTGATTTCAGGCACATCCTCCTTCAACTGGTCTTCAATAATTTCGATAATCATTTCTATTGAGACATGCTCCGCACAGCTTGAGGTAAGTATCTTTAGCGTTAATACGCCTTCGCTGATATCTTTAACTGCAATATCCGCACTTCCTAAAAGAGGCCTTAGCTTGGCTATAACTTCTTCCACCTTCTTTTTCATCCCCATACTCCTTTGTTATCTTAAATCAAATTTTTCCATGCCGGCAGACAAACCAGCTAACGGGTTAAGCGACTGTTTACGTTTTTTTTCCTGAAAATAATCTCGATCGGTACCTGTTCAAAACCAAAGGTCTTTCTTATCTGATTGATCAAGAATCGCTTATATGAAAAATGAATCGCCTTCGGCTCGCGGACAAAAAATACAAAAGTGGGGGGTTTAACAGATACCTGTGTCACGTAGCTTATGATGTTCACCTTATTCTGATGGCGGGGAGGTGGTTTTAAGGCGAGGAGATCCCTGACCTTCGCATTCAACTCAGCGGTGTTTACCCGCTTGCTGTACTGGGAATAAACCTTCTCCACAATATCTAATATCTTCAGCACCCTCTGGCCACTTAGAGCAGAGACGAAGATTATGGGCGCAAATTCCAGAAATTTAGCCTTTTCTTTGATTTCTTCTACATATTTCCCCACGGTATCATTATCTTTTTCCACTTTATCCCACTTATTGACCACAAAGATACAGATTACCCCTCTTTCGAAGGCCAACCCGGCAATTTTGACATCCTGGTCGGTAATACCTTCTTCAGCATCAATGAGGATAAATGCTACATCACAGCGACTTACTGCCCTTATCGCTTTGATAACGCTGAATTTTTCAAGACCGCCGGGGCATACCCTGCTCTTCCGCCTGATACCCGCCGTATCAATCAGCAGATAATTCCTGTCATTCAAGGTAAAGGGGGTATCTATAGCATCCCTTGTGGTACCGGGGATGGGATTTACTATGGTTCTTTCATAACCCAATATTTTATTAACCAGAGAAGATTTTCCCACATTAGGTTTTCCGATGACGGCGATCTTTATTTGGTCTTCATCTCGATGATCCAACTCTACAGCAGGAAGGTGTTTTGAGAGATCATCCATGAGTCCCGTCACCCCTATGTTATGTAGGGCAGACATGGTGTAAATCTTCTCTATACCCAACCGGTAGAATTCATAAGCTAAATTTTCCTGTTTCTGGTTGTCAATTTTATTGATGACAAAAAAGGCCGGTTTTTCTAATCTTCGGAGAATATCTGTAATTTCAATGTCCTGTGGTGTTAAAGCGTCTCTGCCGTCCATAATAAAGATAATGATGTCGGATTCTTCTATGGCCAGAGTTGCCTGCTCGCGCATCTGTACCAGGACTCTTTCCGCAGAGGCCGGCACGAATCCACCGGTATCAACCAGGAGGAAAGATTTATCATTCCAAAGGCAATTTTCATAATTCCGGTCTCTTGTAGCCCCGGGCTCATCGATCACGATAGCCTTATTTCTTCCGGCGATGCGGTTGAAAAAAGTCGATTTTCCCACATTGGGCCTTCCTATAATAGCAACAACCGGTTTCATTAACTTTTTTACTCCTGAGATCAGAATTTTTGTGAACACTTAAGTATACACGAAAATTAAAGCACAGTCCCGATTTGATTGCAAACAGGTAAATTAGCCCAAATCCGCCGGCTAATTGAATATCTTATCCCCGTAACAACCCGATCTTCTTACCCTCAAGCTTGTCCGTAAATCCAATCTGAAAATCCATGGCGGCCTCTTTAAGAGAATCTTGTTGCTTTATACCTTTCACGATGCCACAAACAAGCTCTGTATCTGCTTGATCTACAATTATAACAACCCCTATTGCTACGCAATAGTAACTACATCTCTATTGCTGAATTTGGGTTAAAGAGAAAAATCCGGATGAAAAGTTAGTGGCATAAACTCCGTTTGTAATCCGGGATAATCGACCACTGGCAAGTCAAGTTCCGTTTAGGGCATATGATGTGCTTAGTAGGTGTTTTTTTGCTTTCAATCTTTTTTCCTACATGTACGTTCTTTTTCTTTTCTGAAAAACTTATCCGTTTTCTCCGCTGAGGCACACGATGGACGGAAACGGCTCTTAATCCAATTCTCCTACGGTGGAAACCTGTCTGTATTCTACATCTTCAAATTCATTAAAATGCGCATGCCCGCATTTTATTTTTCTTCTCTCGCTTGTTTTTAATTCCTGCCCCGCCGATTTTGTCTCGGCAACAAAGTAAATGGTTCTTTCATTCTTTTTTGTCAAAGCCCAATCCGGATTATAATTCCCGATGGGCGTTTTGATTTTAAACCAGAAAGGCAGCTTGAAGTAAAATTCTATATCATCGCGGTGTTCACATTCTTCGGCAAAAGCGTATTCCACATTGGAATCAAGCGGAACAAGATTGCTGTATATGGTTTTATCTTTCTTGGATATTTTAAATGTCAGTTCGTTGATATGAATTTCGTAATCTTCAAATAACCGCATTTCATATTCCTTTGCGCCTATTTTTTCGTATTTGATTCCTTCAACCATTAAATCGGTTAATACATCATTGATAGCCGACACAACATTATCGAGGAAAAGCTGTGGATTAATCATGACGTCACCGATTCTGCCGGATTGCAATAGAATTTCAAGAATGGTTGAGCGCGTCAGTTCCGTCCTTTCCTGAATGTAAAAGAGCACATCTGGTATTCCGAAAATGTTGTCAAGAGTGGTAGTATATGAAGCTTTTATATCGGAAACAATACCGGTTTCATCAAACTTCAGAGCCGTTTTTGTCGTCTTAATCACAGCTTTTTTAATTACCGGCATCTGGCACACCGCTTTGGAGGCCGTTTTTATGAGTTCGGACGTATCATAATCAACTTTATATGTCGTTTGATGTTTTATTCTGTCCCAGATATCCTTGAATTTCTCATCAAGCTCAAATCCTTTGCGGTATTTAACAGTCACGCGCTTCTGCTTGTTTTTGATTCTGCCTTTAAATGAGACTCCGCAATCCTCTTCGATTTCCGTTTGAAGTTGTCTGGCAAAATCCTCATAGGCCTCATTAGCGATAACCGTCAAGCGGTTGATATCGGTATCCTGTATGCGGAGCCCTTCTTGGTTTACGGAAAGCCTCAATCCCCTGCCGATTTCCTGCCGTTTTTTCAACTCCGAGTGTGTCTCATTCAAGGTACAGATCTGAAAGACATTGGGATTGTCCCATCCTTCACGCAAAGCCGAATGGCTGAAGATGAAACGTAAAGGCTCATTAATATCCAGAAGCCGTTCTTTATCTTTCATGATCAATTTAAAGGTATCGTCATCCGCCAGTGTGTTGCCCTTGGTGTCTCTCCACGTGCCTTTTTTATCCTGTGAAAAATAGCCGTTATGAACTTCATCCGCTTCAAAAGAAGTCAGGCTTATATAAGGGGCCTTGCCGGAAATTTCACGGTATATTTCCTCAAACCAGAGAGCAAATTTACCTCTAACCGGATTTCCGTCCGCGTCATAGGAGCGATAATTTGCCACCCGGTCGATAAAGAAAAGCGAAAGCACTTTTATCCCTTTATCTTTAAATTTTCTTTCCTTTAAAAATGTTCCTCTACGGTCTTTTTAACCTGGACTTTCATGACCTCATCAGAAAGGCCGCCTAAGGTATCTCCGACAAAAACGGTTGCGCCGTTAGAAAGTTCAATAAAACCATCAGCCACATCAATGCCATTTATGATATACCCGTTTTTATATATGTCCCGCTTGTCGGACAAATCGTACAGATCATCGCCGACCTTGGCAGTAACAGTCTTTCGTTTAACACCGTCGTTTGCATTGACATCGATTTTTATTTTCGCGGCGGTTTTTGTTTTCGCGGCAATTACTTTTTCAAGGCAGACAAACGCCTCATTAAAATCATTTTCCGTAACGATTGAATCCACTTCGATTTGTTTGACCAGCCCCAGATCGTATGCTTTTACCGGATCAAGACTGTAAACCATATTGTAGCGGTTGGTATGAGTCGCGGAATAGCGCAGGGTGCAAAGCGGGTTCAACTTCGCAATCGCGTTTTTTCTTATCTCGGTTTCCATGTTCTGCGGTTCATCCACAATCACGATCGGGTTTGTTGCCTGTATAAATTCAACCGGCCTTTTGCCGGTCAGTTTGTCATTGGGCTTGTTGATGACGTTCTCATCCTTGGCAAAGGAATCAATATTGATGACAAGAATCTGTATATTGTTGCTGATAGCGAAGTTTCTTAGATTAGAGACGCGCTTTGAGTCGTACACGTCGAAATTGACCGGGGTTTTATCGTAGAGGTTCTGGAAATGATCAAAGGTGATTTCGAGATTCTTTAACACACCCTCACGAATAGCGATGGAGGGAACGACTACAACAAATTTTTTAAACCCGTATTTTTTATTCAGTTCGTAGATAGTGCGGAGATACACATAGGTTTTGCCCGTGCCGGTTTCCATTTCAACAGAAAAATTCATGCCGTCCAGTTTATCCGACACAACAAGTTCGTTTTTTTCTTGAATCGTTTTTACATTTTCAAAAATCTGTTCTTCACTCAGCGTCAATCGGTTGCCGATACCGCCTTCCTGAAAAAAAGACCTTGCATAGGTGAGGGAAAAATCAAAATCGCCGCGGCTTAACGGTTGGCCTTCAAAAACGTCGACTATAGAATTGATTGCATCCAGTTGGAATTGCTGGTTCGGGTCAAAATGGAGCTTCATTTTCTAATCAACTTTAAATGGAAGGCCTTCTTTTCTCTCATTTTCAAACTTCTCAATAAGTTTGAGCAATCTATCTCCAGAATTACTAAAAAAATGTTGGAGAAAATTGCTCGTATTCATTCTTAAATAAAATAAGGATTCGGTGGGAATCTGTTTAATATTAAACTCTGGTAGTTCGGAATAGAAAGCATTCCTTTGAATATCTTCAAGATAATCAGTTAAAAGTTTTTTCGCCTCATAATTATCGTCTGTAATATGGCACCCCAATAATTCATCTACCACAAAGTGAGAATCTTCAAGAGGAGAAGGGTACGCAAGGTTAGGATTTACAATTATTATTTTTTTGTTTTCTTCTCTTGCCTCTTTTACAGCATGAATGAGCAGATTATTAATGTAAGGGTCAAAGAAGCTGTAGCCAATAATGAAGAGATAACTTCTCTCTCTTAATTTTTCTCTGAAGCTTTGAATTAAGCTGACAAAAGGCTCTATAGAAAAAACCTTAATGCCTTGGCCAAATATTATAAATGGGTTATGCTCAATTCTGTTTTCATCATCTTCTTCAGATAATTGGGCTAATTTGGGGTTTTCTAATATATTACCATCACTAAGCCGTATCCAATCAAGCGAACCATGCAACTTATAAAGATTTATTCTATTGCACTCTTCTTCATTTGGCCTATTATAAAAACCTCGCCATTCACCACTGTAAAACCCTCTAAAAGGTTTGGCTTTATTTTCAGAATAATGTTTTTCAAAAACTAGGTCATTATTCAATGAGAAAATTTCAAGAATAAAATCAGCGTTATTTTTTTCAAAAAAGCTATCTAATGGTTTCAAAAAATCCGTTTGTTGAACCTCTAACCACTTTGGGAGTAAACGATTCTTAATAGTATCTTCTAACTTTTCAAATAAACCAATACCAGCCTGAATACCGTTTTCTTCTTTAAACTTAGCCTCTAAACTTATAAGTTTATCAGCCCAATTACCTGTCACTGGATATGGCAAGAAGTTGTCCCGATTCTTTATCCTTCGTATTAGCAATGCCAATTCTTCAATATTGGGCATAATAGGATACTGATTATTTGCTTCGAGTGTGCGCCACTCTGCTTGATAATGAAGGCAGGAAAAGAGAAACTTAATGGTCTCGCATTCTGTTTTCGTAAAATAGTCATTTGATTCAGAACAAATAAGTTTTTTCAAGGCATCCAGCATTTCTCCGGATGTTTTGCATTTAGCGTCACAAGAAGCACCTGCTCCAATACAAAATAAGCTTTTATCTATTGCTTGCTTAATTTCCATATTTAAATAAACCACGCGGTCCTTTGCGATATTTCATTCTCTGGTATTTCACCATTTTCAAAATGTGCTCCAAACTCTGCAGCCATCTTTGCGTATTGTGTAGTAACAGGCTGACTTTTTTGCTTCAATCCTTTCCAGTAAAGTCTGGAAAATTCATAAATTTGGCTGAGTAATTCCCTATGAGAAAAGCCTCCGCTTTCTGTGTTATACAGCTTTATCTTTACAGGATATTCATCAATATTGACTGGCTTAATGGGATTTTTCCAGTATCTAAGATTATTAAATAGCAAATACTCGTCCCTCCTCAACCTAACAAACGTTCCGCTGGTGGGCATACCATAAGTATTTTCAACATCAAAACACAGGTCTGTTTTTTGTTTGGTATCATTTATTTCCACCACAGCAAAAGGCAGATTAAACCTAAACTCGTCTTTTATAAGTTTATGAATCTCTGCTACTTCCTCTCGGCGGGGAGGTTTGTAATAATGAATAACCAATCTTTCAGGAGGATTACTATTTTGTTCGATAAACTGGTTGATAGAGTTTTTGAGGCTAACTATTAATTCATTTCTACCTGTAGATTTAAATGATCTGACCTGTTGTAGTTTGCCGCTATTGTCAAAATAGACGGCTGTGCCTAAAATAACGTTACCATCATATTCCCTTTCGTTAAAACCAATGATAAGCTCATTATAAGGTTTCCTCTTGAGCTTCCACGGAATACCGCCGATTTTAGCTAATATGGCAATTGAAATGTTGGGAAGATAATAATGAAAAAAGGCTGAGTTAATTTTCCCACTATCTATGAATTGAGTAGGCATTCCTTTTTGAAGTAATTTCTCTTTGATTTTAAAATAATTCCGACTATCCTCATCAGTAGCAGTTTCCTTTGACGATGGCACTAGAACAATTGCGAAATAATCGGGATAATTACTTTCTTTTAAATCATTAGAAAGAAAACCTTCAAATTCTTTAAGAAGGGTCTCTTTGCTTTTGTATCGCAGTCGTTCTTGCTCATTCGTTATGTTTACTGGTATTCCAACATAGCTTAGTAGTCCTGGAAAGTGCTTTAGTCCCCTCTTAAGACTCAAATACAAACTATTTGCTTGCTCCGAATTTTGATAAATAAATAAGAACTTCAATCTGTCAGCTCTTTCCTTCGGTATCTCAAAAGCTCCGCCATCTCTCATGCCGGTTGCAGCATTAACATCGGTATGATCTCTGCCAAATAGCATAAGATTTTTATCAAACTCAACAAGTCCAATATCAGCGGGATGAACAGTTTTAAACCCTCCACTTTCAAACCTTAGTTGTCCTTTTGAGTTTGATAATAATAAATCATACAATCCATTGATAAGTCGATAATGGTCTTGGTAGAAAACTTTCTTAATTTTGTTTTTTACTCCTAATTCTCTTCTTTTCAATGCGTTTGCAACTAGTCTACCCTGCGAAGCTTCAGCAATGTACTTTGCCCTTTTAATAAAACCATCAATAGGATCAATTGCCCTAACGTTTTCAGCATTAGCATTGATTTGCTGGACATCTTTGCATATTAAGGTGTCAGTGCTTCCAATACTAATGGAAATTTCGTGTTCTCTTGGGAACAAGACTACGTCATACCTTGTGTACACACCCCATTGTTGGGTATATGAGCTCGTTTGCTGATAAACAGCAATGTCTACACCAGTTGGAAAGGGTTCAACAAGAAAGGATTGTGATTTAAAAAAGTCGATCAGTTGGCTCTTTAAAAAAGACCTGTTAAATTGATGTATTTTGCTAAGGTTAAATGTCAAAGAGCAGTAATTCGCCTCTTCTATGATCGAGTAATCATAAGAAATCTTGTGTTTACCCTCTTCATAATTGGCTGGCAATTTGCTCAAAAAACTATCAATTGTCTCTTTGAATCTGCTATCAGAAAACCTTTGAAGCCAATATGTCGCTGCCATTTCAAAAAGTAAATTGGAAGTAGGACTAACACGAATAGTCACCAAGTCATTTAAAATCTTATACCTGAACCTATTAATAATTAAGTTATCCATCTTGTTATACCATCCTAAAATCCACCCTTGCATCCCTTATTGCAATACAGCATTGAGGATTGGGCTTTCTTTCCTTGTTTTTCTTCTTTCGTTTTCCGCTGTTTACTTCCCGGCATCATTCCTCTTCCAAATGTCCGATCAACCCTTTGGCATCTTTCTCTTCCAATTCCAGTTTTGGAGATGCATTCTTCACTCTTTTTTCCGCCTTCTATCGGTTTGCCGGCGCCGGCAAACCGATGACGCTGCCCGTATGACCTCAAATCGCCTTAAACTCAATCCCCGCATCTTTCATCTGCAATGCGGTATTGGTTTTTAATTGGTCGTTGTTTTTAAAAAGCCTGTCGAGGGTTATTAGTTTACGGGGCTTTTCACTAATGACTTTTTTAATGATTTTATCGTCCACCTTCTCCAGTATCAGCGCTATTTCGTCATCATCCACGAGTATATAACCGTTCTTCTCTTCAATCTTTGCGGTAAGCGAAGCACCTGACTTCAGAAGCAGTTCATAAAGCACGTCTTCAGTTTTTGCGTGCTCATCGAGCGGCTCAAGATGCCGCTGCAACTGCTTGACAAGCTCTTCTTCGCTCTCTATCCTGGACCGCCAGATTTTAAAATTGGACTCCTGAAGCTTGAAGACCTTAAATCCCAAATCCTGTTTCCCCGCTCTGCCGTCTAAATCAAGTTTTCCTTTCTGTTCCTCTTTGATTTTTTTGATCACCCGGCGAATTCTTTCCTTGCCGATTTCCGCGATGGTTTTATATCCCGCCTTAAAGGCTTCCGAGGTTTCTTCGCATTTTTCCGGGAGCTGCACGCAGATGAATTGACGGTTGCCGCCGTCTTCCTTGTTGAGGTCAAAAACCGCATGGGCAGTGGTGCAGGCCCCGGAGAAGAAGTCGAGAATAGTAAAGTGATTACCTTCATTCATTGAAATTATGTAATTGATAAGAGAAACTGGTTTTGGGTAATCAAAAAAGATACTATCCTCTCTCAATCTTGCAGAAGTAGTTTGGGTGTTACCTAAGTTTGTGAGCACAGATATAACATGGCTTTGTTGCTCTTTTCGCCTTTTTATCACTTCAATAGCACCAGCTTTACTTATTATGAAAGAGGTCTCTTGCCCTTTTGAATCTGTTATTGTGTTATGATTATTAGATAAATATTCAAGAAGAAGCTCTTTCGAACTCCATCCGCTTTCAATAATCACCTCATTTTGAAGTCTATAATTTTCAATTTTGGCATCTGTCAAATATCTAGGCCATACATCGTTCCTCTTTTTTATAACCCCTTTTTGGAAATCAGCGGGAAACCCAATTGGCAAAGTGATCTGACTTATTGGATTAGCGGGTCCATTCTTAACAATCGTATTTCTAATTTCGCTTTTATATAGTTTGCTTGATTTGCCTACGTTCGGGTCTATTGTTGGTGGGTGTGGAAATAGACTTATATTTTTACAGTAGCAGAGGACATACTCATGACAATTCTTTACTTTTGCCTGATTATCAAAATTTCCGTCCGTTCTCCAAACAAATTGTGCTAAAATATTTTCCTCTCCAAACACTTCATTCATCAGCAATCGTAAGTTATGCACCTCGTTGTCGTCAATCGAAACAAAGATCACACCGTCGTCACGCAGAAGATTGCGCGCGAGAAACAAGCGCGGGTACATCATGGAAAGCCAGTTGCTGTGGTAATGTCCGCTGTCTTTGCTGTTCTTTCTAAACAGTCCTTCGCGGGTCATAAATCCGGTTTCGTCCTTGTCGCCGATCCTGCTTAGATATTCTTCTTTCGATTCGGAAAATTTGTCGGGATAAATAAAATTGTCATTGCCCGTATTGTACGGCGGGTCAATGTAGATCATCTTAATCTTGTTGAAATAGGATTTCTGCAAAACCTTTAAGACCTCAAGATTTTCGCCTTCAATAAAGATATTTTCCGTTTTATCGAAATTGACGGATTCTTCTTTGCAGGGGACAAGCGTGGCGGTGGAAGGGGATTGCAAAGCGCGGAACGCGTCGGATTTTCCGGCCCAGTTGAGAACATAGCGTTCATTTTTGAACTCAATGTCATCGCCAAGCGCGGCTTTCAGTTTTTCCCAGTCAATTTTGTTCTCGGTAAAGGCTTCGGGTATGATTTCCTTAAGCCTGTTCAGCTTTTCTTCCGTTATGTTCAATGACTTTCCATCCATTAGTTCAATCCCTCTTTTTTCTTATACCCGCACACGATGTGCGGGTTCTTAAACGGGCAAGTTTTTAATCTGCTCATAAAAATATCTAATTCCTTGTTCTTAACGCACATGTATTCTTCCTGCATTTAGCCTGACCAAGCATTTCATACAACTTGTTTACATCCGAAGTAGTTCGGATGTTTTCCATAATGATTTTATTCAATATCGAAAAGCTCCAATATTTATCGTCCGGATGCCGGCGCTGGCCGGGGATAGTTTCGACTTTGTCTGCCAATAGGGGATCATAGGGAAAGGTGACGGTTATTTGACCGGATGTATCTTTTGAGATATGGATACTTACCATAAATCTCCTCAAGATTTTAAAGAAGAGAATTATTAAGGATTGGGGCAATATGTAAATTGTTATAATATATAGTATTTTATTGGGAATCAGTTAATTTGTCAATGAGATAATTTAAACTGATTGACCCTCTCAAGGGGGAAAAAGCACCGGAACCCAGACTGCTCTGGGAGCAGCCATTTTCCTCTTGACTGAAAAATATTGGAATGATTAACTCAGGTTCGCCATACCGGCAATGTTGTGATATAATTTCCGTTACTTGGAGTAAAAGTTTCAGGAATCTAATTTCAAGATCTCAGTAAGAAATAAAGAAGTGATTATGTCCGGTATCTACAGATGAAGAAAGTGCTGGCGGCGATGAGCGGTGGGGTGGACTCTTCCGTAGCAGCCTTTCTGTTGAAGGAAGAGGGTTATGAAGTCACTGGCATGACGATGTGCCTCGGTGTCAAAGAAGCAAAAGGAATAACTTGTTGTGGGCAAGATGCCATAGAGGATGCAAGGCGAGTATGTGATCGGATTGGAATTCCCCATTACGTGATGGACTTTTCGAGAGATCTTGACGAAAAGGTAATAAGTAAATTTATCGCCGAGTATCTGCGGGGGAGGACCCCCAATCCCTGTATAGATTGTAACAGATACATAAAATTCGGCACTCTTCTGGAAAAGGTCGTTATCTCCGGTTTTGATTTTCTCGCTACCGGCCACTATGCAAAGATAGAAAGAGATCAAGAAGGGTATTCTTTAAAAAGACCGAAGGATAGATGGAAAGACCAGACATATTTTCTTTATCCTATTGAATACGATAAGCTGAAATCCATTCTTTTCCCTCTGGGTTCGTTTACCAAGGAAGAGGTGCGGAAAATGGCGAGAAAAGCAGGTCTGGCAGTAGCGGGGAAAAAGGAAAGCCAGGATCTGTGTTTTGTGACCAGGAGGGACTACCAGACATTCGTCTCAGAAAGAACACAGGGTATAGAACCCGGTCCGATCACGGATGTAAACGGAAAAATGCTGGGCAGGCATAAGGGTATCGCTTTTTATACCATCGGCCAGAGAGGCGGGCTGGGAATCAGTCATAAAGTTCCACTTTATGTGGTTTCAATAGACGGGAAGAACAACAAGATTATAGTGGGCGAGAAAAAAGACTTGCAAGCGAAGGGGCTTGTTGCGGGAGATTTGAATATCCTTGCCCGTAACTGGCCGTCTGTGGCTTATGCCAAAATAAGGTACAGGAAAAAAGAGACCCGTTGTAAGGTCTCTTTTGAAAATAACAAACTTAAGGTTCTCTTTGATGAAAAAGAAGAGGCCATAACCCCCGGCCAGTCGGTGGTATTTTACCATGAAGACCGAGTCCTGGGAGGGGGAGTCATTGAAAGGGTTATAGATGGAGATTATTGAAGAAATTAAAAGACTTAAGAGAGAAAAAAATGCCATCATCCTGGCGCACAACTACCAGATCCCTGCTGTTCAGGATGTAGCTGATTATGTGGGCGATTCCCTTGGCCTGAGCATTCAGGCTTCAGCGACAGACGCGGATATTATCGTGTTCTGCGGCGTTTTCTTTATGGCGGAGACGGCAAAGATACTGTCACCTCAAAAGAAGGTTCTCATCCCCGATTACAATGCAGGATGTCCTATGGCAAATATGATCAATGCTTCTCAATTACGGGACTTAAAAGCAAAACACCCCGAGGCGAAGGTGTTATGCTACGTGAATACCACAGCAGAAGTGAAGGCCGAGTGCGATCTGTGCTGTACATCGGCAAATGCGGTCAGGATGGTCACGGATGTTTTAAGGGATGAAAAAGAAATCATCTTTGTGCCCGATAAATACCTTGCCGATTACGTTTCCACACAGACCTGTCGAAACTTCATCGTGTGGAAAGGATTCTGTCCGACACATGTTAAAATCCTCGCGGAAGACATTCTGAAGCAGAAGAGCTTACATCCGGAGGCAGAGGTTATTGTCCATCCTGAATGTACACCGCCGGTCATTGAAGTAGCCGACAAGGTGGCATCTACAGAAGGGATGTGTAAATATGCCGGAGAATCAAAGGCAAAGGAGTTCATTATTGCTACGGAAACCGGTATCATCCACCGCCTGAGGAGGGAGAACCCGGATAAAGTTTTTTATCCTGCCTCGGAACTTGCAGTATGTCCGAATATGAAACTCACCACTTTAGAGAAGGTTTTGTGGTCACTTCAGAGGTTGGAGCATGAAGTAACCGTACCGGAAGAGATTATTGCCCGGGCAAAACAGAGTATCCAGAGAATGCTGGGCTGAAACAGTCATAAGAGAAACTGTTCTTGACAGCAGGTGTAAAGAAGACCACGAGTAATTACTTCCTGAACCTTGATCCACCACCTAATTTCAGTAAATTCGGGAAGGAAGGGCGTTTGCTGATAATTTACATTCACCTCAATGCACGACAATAATGGGGCTGTTGAAAAAGCCCTGTTCCAATTATGCTGCGATATAAAAACTTCTTACTGAAAAAGGATATTTTGTCCCAAAACTTGATAACGCCTTACAAATATTCATTGCCAAACGATTCATGACGTA